>JBBQMG010000069.1:0-21062 GCA_038328705.1 Acidimicrobiales bacterium
CTCGGCACGCTCCCAACTGGCCGCAGCGCTATGGGCCGCCCGCACCGGCCGACCGGCATCCTCGGCGGGCACCCACCCAGCGCCCAGGGTCCATCGCGGCGCCATCGCCGCCGCTCGGCGAGCTGGATTGCGCCTCGACGACGCGACGCCGAGACTCGTCGGCACCATCTCGACTGACACGCAGGTGGTCACCGTGTGCGACCGCGCTCACGAAGAGCTCGACCCCGGCCTGGGCTGGTGGCATTGGTCCCTTCCTGACCCGGTCGAGGCCGGAACCGCTTCCGCATTCGACGGCGTCGTCGCCGACCTCGATGCGCGCATCGGCACGCTCATCTCCAATCAGACGACAGAACGAACGACAGAACGAACGACAGAACGAACGACAAGACGAAAGACCACACAATGACCACCCGCATCGGCATAAACGGCTTCGGCCGTATGGGCCGCCTCGCCGTCCGTGCGCTGCGCGATCACCCAGACCTTCAGCTCGTGCACGTCAACGAACACAGGGGAGGCATCGAGACCGCCGCCCATCTGCTCGAGTTCGACTCCGTGCATGGCCGCTACCAAGGTCACGTTGGCGTCGATGGTGGCCGGCTGGTGATCGACGGCTCGTCTGTCACGTTCTCCGAACACTCCACCCCCGGTGCCATCGCGTGGGACGAGCACGGTGTCGACCTGGTGATCGAAGCGACCGGCAGATTCAAGACAGCGGTGGACCTCGAGCCGCACTTCGGTAGCGGGGTCCGCAAGGTCGTGGTCGCCTGTCCGGTGAAGAGCGAGGGTGTGCTCAACGTGGTGATGGGCTGCAACGACCACCTCTACGACGCTGCGGTCCATCGCATCGTCACCGCTGCGTCGTGCACCACGAACTGCCTCGCGCCGGTGGTGAAGGTGCTCCACGAATCGATCGGTATCGAACGGGGTGCGATCACGACGATGCATGACGTCACCAACACCCAGGTGGTGGTCGACGCACCGCACAAGGACCTGCGCCGGGCCCGCTCTGCACTGAATTCGCTGATCCCCACCTCGACCGGTTCGGCGACCGCGATCACGCTGATCTACCCGGAACTCACCGGCAAGCTGAATGGCATCGCCGTGCGTGTCCCGCTGCTCAATGCGTCGCTCACCGACTGCGTGTTCACGATGACGCGCGACGTCACGGTGGACCAGATCAACACCCTGTTGCGCGACGCCGCGGCCGGCCCGCTCGCCGGAATTCTCGGGTTCGAGGACCGGCCGCTCGTGTCCGCCGACTACACCAATGACGTCCGTTCCGGCATCGTCGACGGTCCCTCGACGATGGTCATCGATGGCCGGATGGTGAAGGTTCTCGTCTGGTACGACAACGAGTACGCCTACGCGCACCGCATGGTCGAACTCGCGGCGAAGGTCGCGGCACCTCCCGAGTACGCGTGACATGAAGCTGCGCAACTACGTCCTGGTCACAGCCGGCTATTGGGTGTTCACCCTCACCGACGGTGCACTGCGGATGCTCGTGCTGCTGCACTTCAACGAGCTCGGCTACTCGCCAGTGGCGATCGCGTTCTTGTTCCTCGCGTACGAGTTCATGGGCGTTCTCACCAACCTGCTCGGAGGTTGGGTGGGTGCCCGCACCGGTTTGAATCGCACCCTGGTGGCAGGCCTGGGCCTGCAGATGATTGCCCTGGCTGCCCTCACGCTCGAGCAGCCGACGTGGCAGCGGTGGGCCTCGGTTGCGTTCGTGATGACCATGCAGGCGCTGTCCGGTATCGCCAAGGATCTCACCAAGATGAGTTCGAAGAGCGCAGTCAAGACCGTGGCCGGCGACGGATCGCTGTTCCGTCTGGTGGCAATCCTCACTGGCTCGAAGAACGCGCTCAAGGGCGTCGGCTTCTTCCTCGGCGCGGCGTTGCTCTCGTCGCTCGGCTATCACTGTGCCCTGTCGGCGATGGTCGGTGCGCTGGCCGTCACGGCGGTGATGCTGATCGTGTTGCTGAACGAGGAGATCGGCCGATCGAAGAAGAAGCCCCCGCTGCGCTCGGTCGTCTCCAAGTCGTCGGCGATCAACCGACTCTCCGCCGCCCGGTTCTTCCTGTTCGGTGCACGCGACATCTGGTTCGTTGTCGCGCTGCCGGTGTTCCTCACCGACCAGCTCGGCTGGTCACACCAAGGAGTCGGCGGCTTTCTCGCCGCGTGGGTGATCGGCTACGGCATCGTGCAGTCGTTCGCGCCGCCCATCCTTGCCCGTGGCGGCCGCGAGCTCGACGAAGTGAAGGCAGCCCAGCAGTGGGCGCTGATCCTTGCTGTGGTGTCCGCCGCGATCGCAATCTTCGTTGCCGCCGATGTGGTCAAGACTGCCGCCATCGTGGGTGGACTCATCGTGTTCGGCATAGTGTTCGCGATGAACTCGTCGCTGCACTCGTACCTCGTTCTTGCCTTCTCGGATGACGACGAGGTGGCGCTCGACGTCGGCTTCTACTACTCGGCCAACGCCGCAGGACGCTTGATCGGCACCTTGCTGTCCGGCCTGCTCTACCTGTGGGGTGGGCTGCCGGCAGCATTGTGGGGTTCGGCAGCCTTCGTCGTGCTCACCTGGCTGCTCGCACTGCGCCTGCCACCTGTGCCCGACAACGTCAGCATCTCTCTCGCGAGGGTCGACGCCGGCGACTGACCGTCAACCCGTAGCGAGCCTGTCGGCGTCAGTCCGACAGCGGACCGGGCCCGTGTTTGGTCCACCCCTGCAACGGGTAAACCCGGGTGTTCGGCTACGCAGGAGGCGATCTGATGATCACGCAAGACAGCACGGAAACCGGGATGGAGCATACAGACGACCGACCAGGCATGGTTCGGTCTGATGCGGTTGGTGTCCAAGACGGTGGCGCGGGGCACGGCGCCGCCAATGGTGGGAAGTATTGGCGCTTCGCGGCGATGATCGCGACATCGATGGCGGCGATGTTCGCTCTCACGTATGCGAACACCTACCGGTTGGCTGACGTGAAGTGGAGCGAGACACGTTTCTACATGACGTTCGTGATGGGCGCCGCGATGGTGGTGATCATGTTGGTCTTCATGATGGGCATGTACCGCAGTCGCTGGACCAACGTGGCGATCGTGGCCGGCAGTACCATCGTGTTCTCTCTCGCGTTGTGGCTCGTTCGCAGCCAGGCGACGGTGGAGGACGAGTCGTACATGCGAGCGATGATCCCGCACCACTCCATCGCGATTCTCACGAGTACGCGCACCGACCTCGGCGACGTCCGGGTGAGAGCACTGGCGGACGGGATTATCGAGGCGCAAAAGCGCGAGATCGAGGAGATGAACTGGTTGCTCGATGACATCGAGGCGAACGGCAAGGCGATCACCGAGGCGGAAGGGGAGGCGCGACCCGTTCCAGAGTTCACATCGGCGGATTACGACGGATCATCTTCCAGAACGCCGTCGGCGTCGTTGGAGTGGACCACGTTGGCGACACTGCTGCGGTGGTGAGAAAAACCGTTGCAGCCACCGACGAGATCGGAGACTCCGCTCGGTCGCTGTGGGAGTCCACCCTGAACGCGCTCCCGCGTGTCGGTGTCGCGGTCGCCATCGTGGCCGTAGGCTGGTTCCTCGGCCGGGGGGTGCGCTGGACAATTCGAGCGAGACTGCTGCGCCACCGGACACCGAGCTTCGCGAAGGTGATCAGCAAGCTCACCTCATGGATCCTGGTGATCGTGAGCGTGCTGCTCGCGCTGGCGGTCACGTTTCCGTCCGTCAAACCGGTCGACCTGCTGGCCGGGCTCGGCTTCTTCTCGGTCGCCGTCGGGTTCGCGTTCCAGGACATCCTCGAGAACTCACTCGCCGGCGTACTGCTGCTGTTTCGGCAGCCATTTCGGTCCGGCGACCAGATCGCCGTCGTCGGGCAATCAGGAACCGTCGTGGAGATCAACATCCGTGAGACTCGATTGACGACCTTCGATGGCGAGTCCGTGATCATCCCCAACCGTGACGTCTACAAGAACGTAATTCTCGTCCACACCGACAGCCCCACGTACCGACTTCAGTTCGACATCGGAATCGCCTACGACAACGATCCGGGGCTCGCGACTACCGCCATCTTCGAGGCGCTCCAGACGGTGCCAGGTATACAGCGCGATCCACTCCCAGCGGCGGTCGTCCACGAGCTCGGCGTGTCAACCGTGAACATTCGCGCCTTGTTCTGGACCAACTCACGTCGACACGAATCCATCACGGTCACGGACGCAGCGATCTAAGCGGTCAAGGCGCGGCTCGATGCAGATGGCATCGAGATGCCCGCCGAGATCATTGCGCTGCAAGCCACACCGAGCCTTCGAGCCGCGTTACATGGCTCGGAGGAGATCACTCCGGCGGGCAACATCCGCAGGACGCCCGTTGCCGACCGAACCCGAGACGTCCCTTGACATGCCGAGCCGGCGCGAAAGAGGGCTTGCTACCTGACCACCAGCACCGAGAAGTTGGCCAAACGCAGCAGATCACCCTCGACTGAGCCGGTGAACAGACGACTGAACCAGCCCTGGTCGTGCGCTGCGATCACGACCACATCGACTTGATTGGCATCGGCGGCGTTGATGATCGCGGACGCCGGGTCGCCGAGATCTCCGACTGCGGTCACGTCGTCCAACCCTGCTCGGACGGCGACATCGTCGGCCGTTTCCGCAGCGACCTCCTCCGGCGTCGAGTTGGTCGTCGGCTCTTTGGCCGGTGTGGGTGGGAACCACGCCATCGGCGCTGCGACTGGGTAGGCGTAGGCCCATTCCATTGTCGGGTAGGGACGGTTGCCGACATTGATCACGAAGTAGTGCGCAGCGTCACCGAAGAGCCGATGTGCTGTGCGGACTGCGTTCACGGACTCATCGCTGTCCTCGACTGCAATGAGCACTCTCAGTCCCGACGCCTTTGGCACAACCTCGACACTCATGATGGGTCCTTTCGTGTTGACCAAGTCTCCGAATTCGCGGTCAGATCGACACCTACGTGTACCCCGTTCGTCGGGAGATGAACCGTCGAGCCGCCGGCAAGGTACCTGGATGTGGTTTCCCGAAGGCGACGGCTGGGTACCTTGAACGAAGTGCTGATTCTGCTGGTGTTCGCTTGCGTCTTGTTGGCGGCGGTGTTGGTGTCGGGGTTGGCGCACCGGACGATCTTGTCGACGTCGGTGTTGTTCTTGGTCGCCGGCTTCGTGCTCGGTGACGGCGTTCTCGGAGTGGTCCACGTCGCGGCCGACGACGACTTGGTCAGTCGACTTGCAGAGCTGGCGTTGTTCAGTGTGTTGTTCACCGACGGAATGCGCGTTGCACTGGGGGAACTGAGGTCGGCGTGGCGGCTGCCGGGCCGGGCATTGCTGCTTGGGTTGCCGTTGACGTTGGTCGTGACCGCAGCGTTCGCTCATTACCTCGGCGGGTTGCCGTGGTCGGAGGCGTTTTTGGTGGGGGCGGTGTTGGCTCCGACGGACCCCGTTTTCGCGGCTGCCATCGTCGGCCGCAAGGAGATCCCGTACCGGCTGCGAAGCCTTCTCAACGTGGAGAGCGGGTTGAACGACGGTCTCGCCCTGCCGATCGTCGTCGTTCTCCTCGCCGTGGTCGGCCCGGAATCGGTCCACGCAGTGACGTTGGCTGCTGAGGTCCTAGCGGGTATCGGTATTGGGATCGGGGTCCCCTTCGTGGCAATCAGGCTCGAGCGTTCCCGCTACTTCCATGCGACTGCGGCGTACGAACCGTTGAATGCCTTCGCAATCGGGTTGCTGGTGCTGGGACTCGCGTCGTTGACGCACGCGAACGAGTTCTTGGCCGCGTTTTCCGCAGGAATCACGGTGGCGACGATGAGCCCGGCAATACGCGCCGCATTCCACGCGTTCGGCGAGCTGGTGGCCGAGTTGCTGAAACTGGCTGCGCTGTTGGTGTTCGGTGCGCTGATCTCACCCCGCTTCCTGGGCGAGATCCCTGTCACCGGCTATCTGTTCGCGGCGGTGGCGCTGTTCGTGGCCCGTCCAGTCTCACTGGCGGTCGCGTTGATCGGCAGCACGCTGGGGTCGCGCGAGCGCATCGCGGCTGCATGGTTCGGTCCGAAGGGTTTTGCTTCGGTGGTGTACGGGTTGTTGATCTTGCGCTCCGGTGTAGCTCAGCGAAGCGAGCTGTTTCATCTGGTGGCGTTGGTGGTCGTTGCGTCGATCATCGCCCATTCGTCCACGGATGTCGTGGTAGCCCGCTGGTTCGAATCAGGCATGAACGACGGCGCAGCCGTGCCCCCCGAAGCGCCGGGCCCCTTGTCAGGTGATATCGGCTGAGCCGGCGTCCGGAAGGGCGGGCGGTGTGAGGTCGATTCGGCGGAGTAGTTGGGCGTTGGCGGCGACGACGATGGTGGAGATGCTCATCAGGATCGCGCCAACGGCTGGTGAGAGCGTGACGCCAGCGAACGTGAACACTCCAGCGGCGGCGGGGATGGCGATCAGGTTGTAGCCGGCGCCCCAGGCAAGGTTCTGGATCATCTTGTGGTAGCTGGCCCGTGACAGCTCGATGATGCCCAGCACCTTGCGGGGGTCGGAGGAGGCGAGGACGACACCGGCTGCTTCGATGGCGACGTCGGTGCCTGCGCCGATGGCGATACCGACGTCGGCGCGGGCGAGGGCGGGTGCGTCGTTGACGCCGTCACCGACCATGGCGACTTTGAGCCCGCGGGCTTGGAGTGCGGCGACTTGTTGATCTTTGTCCTCGGGGAGTACTTGGGCGAGAACCTCGTCAACGCCGAGTTCGGTGCCGACGGAGTCGGCGACTTGTTGGGCGTCACCGGTGATCATCACGGTGTGGATGCCGAGGCGGCGCAGCTCGTCGATCGCTGTTCGCGATTCGGGTCGGATCTCGTCTTCGAGCGCGATCGCGCCGATGATGCTTCCATCTCGGATGACGTGCAGAACAGCGGCGCCCCGAGCCCGCCACGTGTCGGTGACGGCAGCGAGCTCTTGCGGTTCGGTGAGATCTTTCTCGGTGAGGAGTGCTGGTCCGCCGACTGCGACGTGGGTACCGTCGATGGTTGCTTCGACGCCACGTCCGGCAAGGTTCCCGAAGCCGGTCGCTGTCACTGCGGGCGCGGACTCGTCGTCGGCGAGGTCGACGATTGCGCGGGCGAGGGGGTGCTCGCTGTCCGCTTCGACGGCGCGTGCGAGCGACAGCAGCTCGGCGCGGTCGACGCCAGCTGTGTGAATGTCGGTGACGGTGTGTTGTCCGGTGGTCAGGGTGCCGGTCTTGTCGAACATGACAGTGTCGATGGTGCGCATCCGTTCGAGTGCCATGCGGTTCTTGACGAGGATCCCAGCCGACGCAGAGATACTGGTCGACACCGCGATGGTGAGTGGGATGGCCAGCCCGAGTGCGTGCGGGCAGGCGATGACGAGCACGGTCACGGTCCGTTCCACTGCGGCGTTGGTGTTGCCGAGGATCATCCACACGGTGAAGGTGAGCGCAGCCGATACGACAGCGACGTAGAACAACAGCCCGGCGAATCGGTCGGCGAGTGCCTGTGCCCGGGATTGTGATTCCTGTGCTTCTTGGACGAGTCGTTGGATCCCGGCCAGGGCGGTGTCAGCGCCGATCGCGGTGACCCGAACTCTGATCGAGGAATCGCTGGCGACGGACCCGGCGATGACCCGGTCGCCGACCGTGCGGGGAACTGGTCGGGACTCGCCGGTGATCATGGCTTCGTCGATCTCGGCGTCGCCGTCAACGATCTCGCCGTCTGCCGGGACGCGTCCGCCAGGTCGGACAAGGACGACGTCGTCGATGCGCAAGTCGTCGATGTGTACGGTACTGACGTCGTCGCCGTCGACACGTTCAGCTTCGTCAGGCAACAGTTCGGCCAGCGCAGCGAGTGCACCGTGGGCCTGACCGATGGCGCGCATTTCCAGCCAGTGGCCCAGCAGCATGATCGTGACCAGCGTGGCGAGCTCGAACCACAACTCGACATCGATGAGATGGAACAGAGTGGCCACCGACGCCCCGAATGCGACCAGGAGTCCCATCGAGATCAGCAGCATCATCCCGGGCTTGCGGTCACGCAGCTCGGTCCAGCCACCACGCAGGAACACGGGGCCGCCCCACACGAACGTGAGGGTCCCGAACAGCGGAGCAACAAAGGTGTGCCCGGTGAACTCGGGCGCGGTGTAATGCAACCAGTGCTGGACCATCGCGCTGTACAGCACAGCTGGGATGGTGAGGATCAGGCTGACCCAGAACTTGCGACGAAACATCGCCGCATGATCCCCATGTCCACCTTCATGCCCATGGTCCATGTGCGCGCTGGGCGCTGAGGCGTGACCGGCGGGGATCATTGCCGTGTCATGGTCATCGTCGGTGTGCATCTGTCAGAACCACTCTGATGGTGGTTTGGTTGGTACGAGAGTGGTCATGACTGCCCTCCAAATGGCTGGGAGGCGTCGAGCCCGGACAGGCGGCAACCAGGGGGTTGGTCGTCCAGCCCGAACACGGCGTCTCGGGTGTGCGTGGGATATACCCGGTGGAGTTCGGGTTGAAACGTCCCAGCCATGGCTCGTTACGCGGCGATGCTGGTCTGTTGGTGGATCCATTGGTCGACGCGGAGCCACTGTTCGTCGAGCCAGACGATGCGGTCGATTGGATCGGTGGGGATCTCGTTCGCTGGGGTCCGCCACGCAGTGACCTTGATCGGGTCGTTGAGGGGGGCGGCTCGGCCGAGGTCGGAGAACGAGGCGTACCGGTCGAGGCCGACGTGGGCGATGGTGACGACGTCGGCGTGGGGGAGGGCATCGAGGAATGCGAGGACACCGCCGGGACGTGGTGGCAGGACGTGGCGGAGCGGTGCCAGTCGTCGGCCGCGCTCAGGGTTGGTGGTGTCGAGTTTGATGAGGAATCGAATGAGCAGCTCTGGCCGGAACAGTCGGCCTTCGGGGAAGATCACTACTGCGGTGGATGCGTCGATTCCGTCGTGGACTCGGCGCATGAGAGCGAGCGCTTCGGGGGCATTGTCGCGAGGGATGAACACCGATCCGGTGCGACGGTAGATCAGGTCGAAGCCTGGGTCGGCAAGCAGTTCGGCCATGATCACTCCGCGACTGCGGTAGCCGAGGCGTTGGTAGATGAGCGTCGGGAGGGAGGCGTCCACGACGTTGACGTGGCGGCAGAGCACGATCACCGGTCCGGGGGTCAGCGCGGCGGTCGCACCAGTGTCGAGCTCGAGACGGACGCCAAGTAGTCGTTCCGCACGGCGGGCCAAAACCGCAACTGACCACTCCTGTAGCCGCTGGTGGCGACGGACCGACGCGCCTTCGTCCAGCCGCGTTCCGAGGCCGGCGACTATCCAGAGCAGCGGTGCCAGGAGAATCTCGAGGCTGTCGTTGAGCGCGTACTGTATTGCGAACAACGACAGCCTCACGGTCGGGAACTTCCGTCGTCCACGTGCGAGATCGGCGATCGCAGCTGCGGTGAGCACTGCCGGTGACAACAACACGAGTGCCGCTGTGGCGCAGAGCATCATGGGGATGGTGCGCGATCTCCGCTTCCATCGGACCGCGAACGGTTCGACCTCGCTCACCTGTGCTTCCCGCTCGACGCAAGATCCGAAGCCAACGGGCCGGCGTCGGCCTGGTTTCTCCTCATCTCGTCACCCATTGCATGCAGTCTCCTCCGAACCCCATCGGAACCCCCCGTCGTGCCAGATCCTTCCATCGGATCTCGACGACATCGGCTGGAATCCGGAGCGGACTTCACCGGGTTCTAGAGTAGACGGCCCACAGATGCGAACCCAGACAAGGAGACCCATTGTGTCCACCACCCCCCGACCGCTGCCGCAGCCGGAGGATTCCGCAGCGCCAACGCGGCTCGTCCGCCTCGTCGGCGTGTACGACGCCGATGGCACCCTGCGAGGTGAGCTCACCTACTGGATCGGCGCACGCCTCGGGCGATCGCACTGCGCCCTGTGCGACATCACCCACGGACTCGTCCGCGAGCGGACCGAGTGGACCAGCTGCCGAGCGGGACTCCCGATCCCGTTCGACACTTTCCACCGCGACGACCAACCCGAGGCCATCCGCGCCGCCCTCGGCTGCGTGTATCCAGCCGTCGTCGCCGAGACCACGACCGGCATCGTGGTGCTCCTCGGCCCGCAACGGCTTGCTGCGTGCGACGGCTCGACCGACCTGCTCCTCGCAGCGATCGAGGAAGAGGTTGGCCGCGCCGGAATCGAATGGCCGAAGTGACCCGCCCGCCAGCCTGTGGTCAATCGGTGGGAGCGCTGTAGTTCGGAGTGATGACGACCTTGAGCGCTCCGGTGTCGGCGGCGCGAGCGAAGGTGTCGTAGGCGTCCATCATGTCGTCCATCGCGAAGTGGTGGGTGACGAACTGGGCGGCATCGAGTTGTCCGCCGGTGGTGAGCCGCAACAGGGTTGGGGTGGAGTAGGTGTCGACCAAACCGGTGGTAATGGTGACGTCACGGGTCCACAGGCTCTCCAGGTGCAGTGTGGCGGGCTTGCCGTGCACACCGATGTTGGCGACATGTCCGCACGGGCGGATCAGCGCCGTCGCGAGTTCGAAGGTGGCAGGAATGCCCACCGCTTCGATCGCGACATCTGCCCCAAGACCACCCGTCAGTTCCATGACTGCCGCGAGTGCGTCTTCGCGACTGTTGTTGACAACCACGTCAGCACCGAAGCGCTTGGCGGCATCGAGCCGGCTGTCGGCGAGATCGATGGAGATGATGTGGCTGGGGCTGAACAGGCGGGCCGCCATGATCGCCGATAGGCCGATCGGGCCGGCACCGACGATCGCGACGACGTCACCGGGTCGCACTTGTCCGTTGAGTACGCCGATCTCATAGCCCGTGGGGAGGATGTCGGCGAGCATCAAAATCTCTTCGTCGGACGCGCCCTCTGGGACAGGGTAGGTGGACGTGTCGGCGAAGGGGACCCGCACGTACTCGGCCTGGGTTCCGTTGATCAGGTGGCCGAGGATCCAGCCGCCTCCTCCGATGCACTGGCCGTAGCGGGCTTCACGACAGAACCGGCAGGTACCGCAGGCAGTGATGCACGAGACCAGCACCCGGTCGCCGACCTTGATGTTCTTGACGCCGGTCCCGACGGATTCGACGGTGCCGACGGCCTCGTGGCCGAGAATGCGCCCGTCGGTCACCGCGGGGACGTCACCCTTGAGGATGTGGAGATCGGAGCCGCAGATCGTGGTCGCGTCGACGCGAACGATGGCGTCGGTGTCGTCGGTCAGCACGGGCATGGGCACTTCATCCCATGACTTGTTGTCAGGCCCGTGATACACGAGTGCGTGCATCGTCGACGCCCCCGAACGTGCGCTGGCGGCCTTTGCTGGTGCGGTTGGTGCGAGAGTGGTCATGACTGCTTCCTCCTGGTTGTGGGAGGCGTCGAGCCCGAACGGGCGGCAACCTTGGTTGGTCGTCCATCCCGAACAAGGCGTCTCTCGGTTGTGTGTAGGTACCCATACCCGGTTGAAGTCGGGTTGAAACGTCTCGACTCAGTTGTCGTCGTCGTCATCGTCGTCGTCGACCAGCCTGGTGTTGCCGATGTCGGCACCCCCGACCGCGGTGATCCTCTGGTATTTCGTGATCGATGATTGGCCCATCATCAGTTCGGCTGCGACGGCCGCGAGGAGGCCGGGCACGATGAACGTGGGACGTCCGGTGGTCTCGGCGATGAACACCACTGCGGCGAGCGGTACGCGGTAGCCGGCGCCGAGGAACGCAGCGACTCCGACGATGATGAACAGGTTCAGGTCGAACTGGTTGACGGCAGTGCCGATGACGGCCCCGGTGAGCGCGCCGCCAACGACGAGTGGGATGAAGAGTCCGCCCACCCCGCCGCCGGCGACAGTGACCGCGGTCGCCAGGCAACGCAGGACGAGTACTGCGACCAGCAGCAAGATGGTGTGTCCTGGCAGGGATGCCCAAGCGACGACTTGATATCCGGAGCCGACCATCAGGGATTCTCCGGTGAGGAGCCGACCCAACCCGAAGATTCCGGCGAGTCCGGCTCCGGCGGCGAGCGCAGTTGCGAGTGGGTGCGCTCCACTGGCCACGATCTTGGCGCGGCGCAGCATCCAGGCGAAGGCCCGTGCCCCGATGCCGGCGATCAGTCCTACACCGACAGCTCCGAGCAGGTCGCGAAGGACGAAGCCGGCCGTGCCCTCGATCTGGAACAGCGGTGTCGTGCCGTTGATGGCCACGAACGAGAGGTAACCGGTCGCGCTGGCAACGAGCGCGGGCAGTAGCATTCGCCGGGCGAGGTCATCCTGGAAAGGCACTTCGAGCGCGAACACTGCGCCGGTCGCCGGGGCCTTGAAGATCGCTGCGACGCCCGCTGCGGCACCCGCGACGAGCAGCAGCCGGCGGTCGGCGTTTCCGAACACCCGAGGGAAGCGGCGCTGAATGGTGGAGCCGACTACCGCTCCTGAATACATCGAAGGGCCCTCCAGCCCCATGGGGCCACCTGTTCCGAGCGTCGCCACGGCCGCCACCATTCGAGCTATGAACGGTCTCCACCCGAGCCTGTGGTCGCGATCATGGAACGCGTGCAGGTACTCGTCGGCGGTCGACGCCGATACGCCACCACCGATGAACCGGCGAGCGGCCAACGCCACGACCAGGCCGATGCCGGGTAGGAGGGCGATGGCCCATGGGGCGAGCTGCAACACCCGGCTCATCGACACGTCGACAACGAGTCGATCGAAGCCGGCGACGATCAAACCGGTGATCACTCCGACCGTGGCGGCGAAGGTGACGACTTGGTGCGAGCGTGCGGCGAGCGTCTTGAGCTCGTCGCGTCGATGGGTTGGAAGCCAGTTGGATGTGTTCACGACCAGCCCAGTTTCCAGGCGTCGTCGGGACGTTCGCCCGCGGCCGTTGCAAATGTCTCGAACGCTTCGATGAGACGTTCTCGCTGGCCAGCGTCCATGGCGTGCATGATCGACTGGATCTCTGACCGTCTGCGCTCTGTCACGGCTGCAAGCAACTTGGATCCGGCGGCGCTCACGCCGACCGTGACCTCACGGCGGCTCTCCGACGACACGTGGCGGTCGATCAGCTTCTTGCGTTCCAGTCGATCGCACAATCTGGTTGCCGTTGACGGATGAATCGAAAGTGCATCGGCCAATGCGCCCACGCCATGGGCTCCGCGCGCGGCCAGGACCACCAACGCTCGATACTGGGCCACGGTGACCTCGTCGTCCAGCGAGCCCAGCGACCGGGCAGACACTCCGACCAGCACCCTCGACGCCGTGAGTACTGCCGCCACTGCGCGCCCTTCGTCGGTGGCGCCACTGGCGCTCATCTGCTTGTGTTTCGCCTCAGTCATACGTGCAGGATAGCAATAGTTGCTACATAACAGTGATGGTTCCAGCTGTGTTGTCGTGTTTGTCGATCGGATGTCGCGGGTACCACTCGGTGACTCGACAGAGAGGCATCCGATGAAGCTCGACAACACTCAGTTCCATGATTCGCCCGAGGCCGTCGTGCCTGGTGAGGGCACGCGGCCGAATGAGCGGAGATGGCCGCACATGCGGATACTCGTTGCCGTGGACGATGGCGAGACGTCACGTCGCGCCGCACGTGTCGCACGCAGCTTGTTCGGAGAACACGCGGACTACTGGGTGGTCAGTGTCGGCGATCCGGATTTGGTGCTCTGGCGTGAGATGCCGTTGCCGTGGGGTGTTCCCTATCCCGTCATGCTCATGGGTGGTGCCGAGGGTGAGGTCTTCGGAGAACGAGCCGACGTCGGTCCAAACGGGCCGGCCGACACAGATAGTGCCGAGCTGGCTCGTGAAACCGCAGAGACGGTGGCGAAGGACGTGGCGCTACCCGATGCGACGCCGCTCGGTGCGACGGGTGATCCCGCCGCCCAGATCAGACTCGTTGCCGACGAACATGACGTCGACGTCATTGTTCTGGGCTGGCACGAAACGACATGGTGGCGACGGCTCTTCGACCAGTCTGTCCCCACAGAGCTTCTGCGCAACGTCGACCGACCGGTCCTCGTCGTTCCCTGACAGCCGCGGAAAACTATCCCGAGCTGGAAAGCATAGGGACGTGACCGAGTGGGTATGACGAGTGCATGGGCATCACCGAACGATGCCTGGGACGAGAGGACTCCCATGAACCTTGAAGAGGTCATGACGCCGAACCCGGTCGTGGTTCCGGCAACTGCCACCGCTCACGAAGCTGCCTGCATCATGCGCGACCACAACATCGGCAACGTACTGGTGGAGCAGGGCGGTCACTTGTATGGCATCGTCACCGATCGAGACCTCGTCGTGCGAGTGATGAGCGAGGGTCTTGACCCGACACAAGCGCTCTTGGGCGACGTGTGCAGCGGTGACCTGACCACGCTGGCTCTCGACTGCGACGTCGAGGAAGCGGCGAGGGTGATGGCGACGAACAGCGTGCGCCGCGTCCCTGTCGTTCGCCACGGCCAAGCCGTTGGCATCGTGTCGCTGGGCGATCTCGCCATTGAACTCGATCGTCGTTCGGCGTTGGCTGACATCAGTAGCGCCGAACCGAACAAGTAGGCGCACCAGATTTTGGTGATTCGGCTCGTTTGGTCGTTGTCCCCTAGCCGCTGAGCTGAGGCCGGCGCATCATGAGGGGAGGTCAGTCGCACGGGCTGCGCTGACATCACGTCAATCCAAGGAGTCTTTCGATGACCCAAGCACATGCCATTCTCTGGATGGACCACCTGGAAGCGCGCCTCGCGAGGTTCTCGATCGGCAAGGCCGATCTGGTCGAGGTGCACAGTCAAAGCCCCAACCGGAACATCCACCAGAAGGCCAGGTCGATCGGCTCAGGTCACGCGCCCGACGACCATGACTTCTTCGACGAAATCGCAGCGGCCCTCGTCGACGCTGCTGAGGTACTGATCGTCGGCCCAGGCAATGCCAAGACCGCATTCGAGACCTACATCGCAGAGCGCCACGTCGACCTTGCTCGTCGGGTCGTTGGCGTCGAGACGGCCGACCACCCGACGGACCACGAACTGTTGGCACTCGCACGCAGCTCGTTCAAGGCGATCGATCAAATGGGAAACACAGTGTCCGGTTAGCCCCATGGGCAACGACCATACCCCTCCCGGTATTATCATCCTGTTGGAACTACCGAACGGAAGGGCATGTCTGTGGAGCTCCCCGATGAGACGATTGCTGGGTTGAACAGGCGCCTCAAGCGCGCCGAAGGACAGGTGCGTGGCGTGCAGCAGATGCTTGCGGAGGGCCGAGACTGTCGTGAGATCCTCACGCAACTTTCCGCCGTGACCAAAGCGCTCGAGCAGGCCGGCTTCTTGCTCGTGGCCGCTGGCTTGACGTGGTGCGTATCTGATCCGGACCGCGCAGCTGCCGAGGGGTATGCGCTCGAGGACGTCCAGAAGATGTTCATGAAGCTCGCCTGACTGCCGGCCGGGGTTTCAATCCAGGCTTGGATGTCGATACCCTCCGGGGTATGTGTAGACAAGTGAAGTGTCGGACCTGTCAGCAGCCGACGTGGGCAGGTTGTGGAGCTCATGTCGAACAAGTTCTCGGTGACGTCCCCAAGGCCGATCGGTGTCAGTGCCGGGCGAGCGGGGCGAAGGCTGCGGCGTCGGTCGAGAAGCCTCGCTCCTTTCTTGACCGGGTGCTCGGTCGCTGATCTGGGGGGTGTGGGGAGTGGTGATACTTCGATGGGAATATACCCCAAGGGGTATAGGTTGTTCACTGGCAACGGATCCTCATGGGTCCCCGCATCCGAGAGGATTTGAACATGACCACGATGATCACAGCAGATGACCAGGCCAGCTTTCAGCGAGAGGTGCTCGACTCCACGGTGCCCGTGGTGGTCGACTTCTGGGCAGCATGGTGCGGCCCGTGCCGCGCGGTTGCTCCTGAGGTCGAGGCTCTTGCTCAGCAATACGGTTCGGCGATCAAGGTCGTGAAGGTCGACGTCGACGCGAACCAGGCCGTGGCCAGCCGATACGGCATCCGCGGCATCCCGACGATTGGTCTGTTCGAGGGCGGCGAGCTCACCAAGCAGGCCGTCGGCGCCAGGCCACGTCACGCGATCGAATCAGAGCTCGGCCTCGCCCGCTTCGCCCCAGCAGAAACGAAGTGACCATGCGCGCGATCGAGACCACCACTGCACTGTCCATGGCCGATGCCGAGGCAGCCATCCGCGAGGCACTGGCCACGCAGGGGTTCGGTGTACTGACGGAGATCGACTTGGCGGCGACCTTCAAAGCCAAGCTCAGCGTCGAACGTGCGCCGTTGAAGATTCTTGGTGCGTGCAATCCTCAGTTCGCCCATCGAGCGCTCGAGCTCGACGAGTCCGTGAGTTTGCTGTTGCCATGCAACGTCGTGCTGTCCGACATCGGTAGTGGCACGAAGATCAGCACGGTCGACCCACGGGACTTCATGACCGGCGAAGACTTCCAGGAATTGGCGTCGGACGCTGCCGAGCGGCTGTCCGCTGCATTGGCAGCTGTTCCTACGCACTGACCGACTCTCGGTCCCGGTCTCGGCGGGCGGGCCTTGCGGGTGTCACATTGCTGCTGGTTGGAACTCGCAGAACGCCGCGTAGGCGCGTGGCCCGTAGATCGTGGCCGGTCCGCCGTTCATGAGCATCGCCACGCCGATCGCTTCTGCTGCTTCCTGGCGAGTGGCACCTGCGCGCGCCGCACCTTCGGCGTGAGAAGCGATGCATCCGTCGCAGCGCTGAATGACACCGATCGCGAAGGCGATCAGCTCCTTGGTCTTGGCGTCGAGTTCGCCGGGCTCGAATGCTGCGTGGTGGAACTCGGCGAAGCCTTTGTACACCCCTGGGATCGCGTGCCGGAGCTCCCGATGCAGCGGCCGAAGTTCCTCGAGCACTGCCTTGCCGTAAGCGTTCTCGGTCATGATGGAGTCCTTTCGTAGCCGCCTGCTGGACGCCGCCGCGACGGCGTCCTTTGCGGCCTCTCTCGCACTTCAGGGTAGACCCGCTCCGAACGATGCCATGCATTTGCGCCACGGCGCCCTTTCCGAAGAGGATGAAGGCGTGTCTGGCACCCGAGCTCCCCAATGACGCTCGTCTGGGCGGCCGTCATCGGCGTTGGCATCGGGTTTCTGGGCGGTTTGCTCGGCAAGGGCGGGTCGGCGATCGCGACGCCCCTGTTGCATGCGATCGGTGTGCCGGCGATCATCGCGGTCGCATCGCCGCTGCCGGCCACGATTCCATCGACGATGATCGCCAGCTACGCCTATGCACGGGAGCGACTGGTCGATTGGCGAGTTGTCCGGTGGAGCATCGCCTTCGGCATACCCGCGACCGCGATCGGCGCTGTCCTCACTCGCTGGATCGGCGGCGGGGTGCTCGTCCGTGTCACCGACGTCATCCTCATCGGGCTCGGTATCCGACTGCTTCTGGCGCCGATGGACGGGTCAGCGCCGCAGGACGGGCCGTCCACCGCCTCGGCGTTGCAGCTCGTGGTCGTTGCCGCCACCGTTGGCCTCATCTCCGGGTTGCTGGCCAACAGCGGCGGCTTTCTTCTTGCCCCGTTGTTCATCACGGTGCTCCGACTCCCGATCAAGTCCGCCTTGGCGAGCTCGCTCGCCGTCGCATCCGTGCTCGCAATACCTGGCACCATCGTGCACGCCTCGCTGGGGCACATCGATTGGGCGCTGGTCGCCGTATTCGGCGCGACGTCGGTTCCGCTGTCGTTCCTGGGAGCACGGGTGGCAATGCGAACAGACGCACACCGCCTCGAGCGGCTCTACGGCGTGGCTCTCGTCGTGTTCGGCGTCGTGTTCCTCATCATCTCCTGAACGGCGTCGCTCGCGATACCCCCGGGTGTATCCGTGACAGGTTGTGGATGGATACCCCGGGGGGTATCGTCAACACGACTTCGCCTGATCTAGGAGACACTTGTGACTGCAGTCATCGACACTTCATTGCCGGCCGGCCACGAGCCGTCTCCCGCTCCTGACGAGCGGGCCTTGTTCTCGCGTCTGGCGGCGTCGATGGCCCGCCATCGTCGCAAGGTCATCATGGTGTGGCTGTTGGTCACCCTTGCCGCCGCTCCGCTCGCTCTCACCCTGACCAAGTCGTTGTCGGGCGCCGGCTGGGACGCGAAGGGATCCACTGCCGAGACAGTTCGGTTGGAACTCCGTGCCGACTTCCCAGCGCTCGGCGCTGAGAACCCGGTGGTGGTGTTCCACCAGAGCACCCCGATCGCCGACGATCCCAGCGGGGTCACGGCGTTGGTCGCGCAACTGGGCAACGGGCCCACGGTGCTGTCGGTCGCGAACCCGCTGCTGCTGCCGCCCGAGGCAGGGATGATCTCTCGTGACGGTCTCACGGCACTGATCCCCGTGGAGCAGAAGGTTGGCGTCGACGCCGATCGACCTGAGGTTGCCGGAGAACTCGGCAGCTATGTCAAGGGCCTCGACGTACCCGCCGGTTCGACGGCGAACGTCACCGGTGAGTGGCCGGTGTGGAGCGACTTCAACAAGATGAACGAAGAGGCCCTCCACAAGGCCGAACTGCTGTCTGGCCTGCCCACCCTCATCATGCTCTTCGTTGCCTTTGGCGCCATGCTTGCGGCCGGCATCCCGCTGCTGCTGGCGATCGCCGGCATCGCAACGGGCTTCGCAACGTTGCACATGCTGTCGTTGATCACCCCTGTGTCGGTGTGGTCGATGAACTTCTCGATGATGATCGGCCTCGCGGTCGGCATCGACTACAGCCTGTTCATCGTCAGTCGCTACCGCGAGGAACGACTGGAGGGAAAGGACCCCATCGCAGCCATCGAGAACACGATGTCCACGTCCGGTAAGGCCGTGTTCCTCTCGGCGCTCACCGTCGTGCTGTCGTTGTCGGCCGTGTTCCTCGTGCCTGTCATGGTGTTCCAGACGATGGCCCTGGGCATGATCATCTCGGTCATCGCCGTCGCTCTCGCAGCGCTCACCCTGCTTCCCGCCGTCCTCATCGCCATGGGCGACAAGGTCCTCGTGTCCCGCGGTAAGAAGGACCCTGACATCGAGGCCGAAGGCCGTTGGACCAGGTGGACCGGCGTCGCCCTGCGTCGCCCTGGCATGGTGCTGGCCATCGGCCTCCTCCTGCTGGGCGCCCTCATCATTCCGGCATTCGGCATGAAGCTGGGCATGCCCGGTGCCCGCGTCGTCGACACCGGTCGCACCAGCCGTGACGGCTACGAGCAGCTCATCCAGGACTTCGGCCCAGGTGCCGCGGCGCCTGCCTTCATCACGGTCGACGCGAACGACGCACAAACCGTCATCGCCGCCGCAACGGCCGTTCCCAATGTGGTCGACGCCCGCGTCGTGACCCAGATGGCGACAACCGGACGCGTCGTTGTTCGTGTCATCCCGGGCACGGCCATCGACAACCCGGCCACGTCCGACATGGTCAATGACCTCCGCGGCCAGCTCGACATGAAGGTGCCGAACGCTCTGGTCGGTGGTCCAGCCGCTCAGAACCACGACCTCACCAGCGTGCTCACCAGCAGAGCCCCCTACGCCATCGGCATCATCCTGATCGTCGCCTTCCTGCTGCTGCTCGTGGTGTTCCGCAGTGTCGTCATCGCCACGTTCTCGGTTCTCATGAACCTCGTCACGGTCGGCGCGGCTTTCGGATTCGCCACCATCGTGTTCCAACACGGCTTCGCGTCGTCCCTCATCGGGTTCCAGTCCCAAGGATTCGTCGACGCATGGGCGCCACTGTTCTTCTTCGCCCTGCTGTTCGGCTTGTCGATGGACTACCAGCTGTTCCTGCTGGCGGCGATCAAGGAGCGTTACCAGGCGACTGGCAACACTCGACGTGCGATCGGTGAGGGCATCGCCCGTACCGGTCGGCCGATCACGAACGCGGCGGTCATCATGATCATCGTGTTCATCGCATTCGGTGTCACCGGCCCGATCCCGCCGACCGAACTCGGACTGACACTGGCGATGGCCGTCTTCCTCGACGCCACCGTCGTGCGAGTGATGCTCGTCCCGGCGACGATGGCCCTGCTCGGCGAGAAGAACTGGTATGCCCCGAAGTGGCTGCTCAAGCTCCTTCCCCACGTCAACTTCAACCACTGAGAGCGAAGGCCCCGATGACCACCATGACCAACTCCACTTCCAACGCCACGACCCAGCCGACCCGCTGGCCACTCGAACGCATTCTGTTCGCAATGGCTGGGACCGTCACTCTGCTCAGCGCGGTCTTGGCCGCGGTCGTGAGCCCGTGGTTCCTGCTGCTCACCGCGATCGTGGGTGTGAACCAGTGGGCCTACGTTCTGCTCCGGGCGTGCCCGGCCTCGCTCGTTCTCAAGCGCTTCGGCATCCAATCCCAATGCAAGTGGTGATCGTGGCCTGAGGTCAGGCTTGGCCGGCGCCATCGTGTTGGTGGACCAGCCAGACGAGCACCTCGGTGTTGCTCTGCAATGAGAGTCGGCGGAGCAGCACCGGGTTGTTCGCGGATTGGCTCGTGTGGCACGAGATTGCGTGGCGTTGCACGGCTCGATCCACCTCGAGGATGATATCGATCTCGCGAGGCTCGCGTCCGACGAAGCTGGTCAGGAACTCCTCGTTCAGCGTGTCGGCGACACCCTGGGTCAATGTCCATGCGAGCAGAGGGAGACCGCGGCGATGGGCCACGGTCCGGGCTGCGGCGGTGGCGTATCGATGGTCGGGATGGCCGGTGATGCCGCCTTCGTCGAACGCCAGAAGACAGTCGAAATCGCCAGCCTCGACGAACGAGTCGAGTCGAGCGCAGAGGTTCTCGATCGGCTGGTCCGCGAGGTGGCCATCCCGGTAAGAGTGCAGGCTCACCGCACCAAGTCCAAGGACGTCCGCGGCCGCGGCCAGCTCATCGGCTCGCCACCTGGCCAGATCGTCGGTGCTCGCTCCGAGCGTGGAGGCTTCGCCGTGGGTGAGGCACAGCAGACTCGTCGCGACGCCGGCCTCGCTGAGCGTGGAGATGACTGCACCGAGACCGAACGACTCGTCATCCGGGTGTGCGCACACCGCCAGCAGCGAGCGGTACGGGAACCGTCCCTGAAGATCGGTGGTCATCTC
>JBBQMG010000070.1:0-19825 GCA_038328705.1 Acidimicrobiales bacterium
CATGTCCTCGATCGGGAGGATCTTGGAGATGACACCCTTGTTGCCGTGGCGGCCGGCCAGCTTGTCGCCGACGCTGATCTTGCGCTTCTGAGCGACGTAGACCCGCACCAACTGGTTGACACCAGGTGGCAGCTCATCGCCGTCGTCACGGGAGAACACCTTCACGTCGATGACCTTGCCGGACTCGCCGTGGGGCACCTTCAGGCTGGTGTCGCGAACTTCACGAGCCTTCTCACCGAAGATGGCACGCAGCAGGCGCTCCTCGGGGGTGAGCTCGGTCTCGCCCTTGGGGGTGACCTTGCCGACCAGTACGTCGCCGGGGCCAACTTCGGCGCCGACGCGAATGATGCCGCGGTCGTCGAGGTCGCGCAGGATGTCGTCGCTGAGGTTGGGAATGTCGCGTGAGATTTCTTCCGGCCCGAGCTTCGTGTCGCGCGCATCCACTTCGTGCTCGTGGATGTGGATCGACGTGAGCACGTCGTCCTTCACCAGGCGCTCGCTGAGGATGATGGCGTCTTCGAAGTTGTAGCCCTCCCACGGCATCAGTGCCACGAGCAGGTTCTTACCCAGAGCCAGCTCACCGTGATCGGTGGACGGACCATCGGCAAGGATGGTGCCCTTGACGACCTTCTGGCCCTCGATCACCCGGACACGGTGGTTGATGCAGGTGTCCTGGTTGCTCCGACGAAACTTGCTGAGCGGGTACACCCGCTTGCCTTCGTCCTTGTAGTTGACCGTGATGCTGGCGCCGCTGACCTCGGTGACTTCACCGTCGCCGGTGGCCTGGATGAGGTCGGCTGCGTCGCGAGCGGCGCGGTCCTCGATGCCGGTGCCGATGTACGGGGCCTCGGCACGTACCAACGGCACGGCCTGGCGCTGCATGTTGGCACCCATGAGGGCACGGTTGGCGTCGTCATGCTCGAGGAACGGAATCAGTGCGGTAGCAACCGACACGATCTGCTTCGGGCTGACGTCCATCAACTGCACTTCGCTGGGCGGCACCGACGCAATGTCGGTGGTGGCGCCGAAGAAGCTCTCGGCTTCCAACATCTTGCGCAGGTCTTCCAAGCTGGCGGCCTGCGGGCTACGACGCACCAACACGCGATCGCCCTTCAGCGAACCGTCGGCGTTGATGGGGGTGTTGGCCTGGGCGACGACGTAGTTCTCTTCTTCGTCGGCGGCCATGTAGCGGATCTCGCCGCTGACCTTGCCGTTGGTGACCACGCGGTACGGCGTCTCGATGAAGCCGTACGGGTTGACCCGGGCGAAGGTGCTGAGCGCACCGATCAAACCGATGTTGGGGCCTTCTGGCGTCTCGATCGGGCACATACGGCCGTAGTGACTGAAGTGCACGTCGCGGACTTCGAAGCCGGCACGTTCACGGCTGAGGCCGCCCGGCCCGAGGGCCGACAGGCGACGACGGTGCGTCAGCCCCGACAGCGGGTTGACCTGGTCCATGAACTGCGACAGCTGCGACGTACCGAAGAACTCCTTGATGGCAGCGACCACCGGGCGAATGTTGACGAGGGTGGTGGGCGTAATGGCCTCCACGTCCTGGGTGGTCATGCGCTCGCGAACCACGCGCTCCATACGGCTGAGGCCGATGCGCACCTGGTTCTGGATGAGCTCGCCCACGCTGCGGATGCGGCGGTTGGCGAAGTGGTCCTGGTCGTCGAGACGGTAGCCCGGCTCTTGCTTGACGAGGTGCAGCATGTAGCTGATGACAGCCAGCACCTCGTTGGGGCGCAAGACGTGCTCGTCGTCGGGGTCACTGAAGATGCCCTTGCGGTTCGGGTCTTCCTGGTCGGTGGTGAAGAACGAACCGAGCTCGATGGTGCCGCGGCCGAACAGCTCGTCGAGCTTGGCGACCTCGGAACCCAGCTTGCGGTCGAGCTTGTAACGGCCGACGCGGGACAGGTCGTAGCGACGGTTCTCGAAGAACGCGTTGCGGAAGTAGGCCTTGGCCGACTCGACCGTGGGCGGCTCGCCGGGGCGGGCGCGCTTGTAGATCTCGACGAGTGCTTCGTTCTGCGTCGGAGCGATGTGGCGCTCCTTCTCCCACTGGCCTTCGAGGAAGTCGAAGTGGTTGACGAAACGCTCGATGAAGCCGGGGGCATGCTCTTCGTCATATCCGAGGGCGCGAAGAATGGTGAACACACCCATGCGACGCTTGCGCGCAACCCGGGTGCCGGCGGTGACGTCCTTGCCGGGCTTCTGCTCGACGTCGAACTCCAGCCACTCACCACGGTAGGGGTGGATGGTGCCCTTGACGAGCTGGTGCTTGCTGAGGTTACGCAGGCGGAAACGCTCGCCCGGCTCGAAGATGACGCCAGGGGAACGCACGAGCTGCGACACGACGACGCGCTCGGTGCCGTTGATGATGAAGGTGCCCTTCTCGGTCATCATCGGGAAATCGCCCATGAAAACCGTCTGCTCCTTGATTTCACCGGTGTTGCGGTTCATGAACCGGGCGCGCACGAAGATCGGCGCGCTGTAGGTCATGTCCTTTTCCTTGCACTCGTCCACCGTGAACTTCGGCGGCGGGCGCAGGTCTTCGTCATCGGGGTCGAACTCCAGCTCGAGCTGGAGTGCCTCGCTGAAGTCCTTGATCGGCGAAATGTCGCGGAAGGTCTCGGCGAGGCCCTCGTTCAGGAACCACTCGAAGCTTTCTCGCTGCACCGCAATGAGATCAGGGAGCTCCAAGGGCTCGGAAAGGTTTGCGAACGAATACCGTTCGCGGGACACGGAACGTGAGGCCACGTGTTACTCCTCAATCTCTCTTCGGCAGGGGGCGCGCAGGGTCACTGAGACATCGCAGAAGCAGGACACAGATCGCACGGCAACCGTCGATCCTATCCGCGGGGTACGCGGTCGTCAACCGCCGACGGCAGAAGCCTGGCGGGAATTCCGTTGGCGGAACGGTAAGCCCGCGAACCCGCCAATGTCAAGGCTTTCCGAGCCCTTACGACGCTGGGGAAGGCGCCCCTCAAGGAACTTTGGCGTTGAGGTGCCCCATACCGACGCCTCAGCGCCAACTTACGAATGGCTCCGCCAGCTTTGGCGCTGGGGTGGCCTGGTGTGGCTTCCCACGCCCGAAGCTTGACGGCGGGTCAGTCCTTCGCTGCGGGCGAGACTCGATACAGGCTGTAGCCGCCGACCTGGATCACTTGCTCGGCATGTTCGGACCAAAACGTGTCGGAGGCGGCGTACTCCGCTCGCTCCCAGGGGCCGATGGCTACCCACACGATGCCATACGCCTCGACCAGCTCGTCGGACTGCTCGCCACCGCTGAGCACAACACCGGATTGCTGTACCCGGGCGTACCAGTCGGGTAACCCCAGGTCCGAGGTCCAGCCGGGGTAACCGCTCACTGCCGGCACGCCACCCATGGCCGCCACCGCTGAAGTGTTGGTGGCGCCGTAGACCAACACGTCGCCCGGCTGCGCGTGCGCTCGCAGCCAATCGGCAACGACTACCTCGTCGGCAGTCACCCAGGGGAACGCTGTCGTACGTTGCATTCCACGAACGGTGTCGATGCCGCCGGTGACGATGAGCGCGCAGAACGCGACCACGGCAGCAGAGCGCAGCAGGATTTGTGAACCCGCTGTGTTGCGGCGCAGCCAGAGGCGGCGCAACGCATCGGCAATCACCACGCAGCCGCCCAACTGCCAGAACAGGAAGAATTTGGCGTTGTTGCCCGACCATGGGTGGAAGGAGATGAGGTTGGCGGCGATGAACCACAGCCACAGCGGCATGGTCATTCGCAGCAGACGCTTGTTGGCAGCGCCCGACACAGCAACGGCCAGGAACAGCGGTAGGAAGATGCCGGCATTGCGCAGCCAGAACAGTGGCCACGACTGCTGCTGCTCGGTTGCGATCCACCCAACCAACCAGCGCATCTGGCTGGTCGGTGGTGTGATTGCCCACGCCATCGGCAGCCCCACCAATGCGGCCGACAGCACGAACCAGCCCCATTCGCGGCGACGATCGAACAGCCAGGCCAGCGTGCCGAGCGCAAGCCCGCTGAACAGCATGTGCACGTGCGCGATGCCGGTCACCCCGATCAGGACACCCGCGATGACGAAACCACTTCGCACCCAGCGCACCCGCGCCGCGAGCAGGATGGACAGCGCCGCCAGACCGATGCAGACACCCATCAATGTTGACCTCTGCGCATAGAGCGAGACCGAGATCGTGTTGTCCAACCAAATGCCTTGGTCGGGCATGCGCGCATAGGTGCGTGGGATGGTCGTGATGGCCGACCAGCCGTGGTCGCCGATGTCGCGGGCGAAGTACCACGCCCCCACGCCCCCGCTGAGCGTGAACAGCAAGAGAGTCAACGCCGAGGTGAGGCGCGACCCCGTCAGGCGTTGCACCGCGCACAGCAACAACGGGGTGAACACGACGGCCAGCACCCATGCCGACAGCGTCAACGCCTGCGGCAGCGTGGCGCCAGTGACCGTGAACGGAGCGGCAAAGTAGTCGGCGAGGAAGTGATAGCGCAGCGGTGTACCGGCTGCCAGAGGCGACTGCAGCGCCTGGTTCTCGCCGTACGCAAATGAGCCGGCATAGGCGAGGTGCGCCGCCCAGTCGCCGTAGATGGCGAGGTTTCCGGCGCTGATGCCGTTGGGCGTCGACTGATACGCCAGCGCCAGTGTTCGCGTAGCGACCGCACCGGCCGCTGCCGTCAGCGCCACCAACGGCCGCAGGCTGGACGCCTTCCGCATCGGCAATCGCAGGCGGGCCGCACCATTGGCCAGGTCGGCTCGCGGTGCGGTGCCTGCGCGGTACAGGCCGCTGGCAGCCACGAGCGCGGTCAGCACGGCTCCGACCGCGACCGTCAACCCGTTCATCCCGACCACGAGAAACATCGAGAAGGTCGTCACGCAAAAGGTGACCGAGCCGAGGACGACCCCGACGGCACAGCGCTCCTCAACGCGAAGGCGAACCGGCAACCAGTAGGTGAGCCCAAATCCGCAAACCGCGATCGCGGCAACCAGAAGGACCGACAGGAGCATTCCCAAAGGTTACGCGTGAGCTCCCGACCACGACGTCTCCATCGTCTGTGGTGCAGCAACGGACTACTGTCCGACCACCATGGATTTCCGAAAGAGACTGCGGGCGAAGCAGACATGGATCGTGGTCGGCATCACGCTCGCATCGCTGGTCGCGCACGTGTGGAAGCTGGGTCTGCGGCCGCTGGCTCACGACGAAGCGATCGACGCGTGGTTCTCCTGGCAGGCCGGTCGCGGCGACGTGATGCGCTACGACCCGGTGTACCACGGGCCGCTGCGGTTCTACCTGGAAGGCCCAGTGCTCCACCTCTTCGGTACCGGCGCCAGTTGGGCCAGACTCATCGCTGCGTTGGCCGGAGTGGCCGCGACCGCGATCATCGCCTGCTCACGGCGCACTCTGGGCCGAATTGGCGCACCCGTGGCCGCGTTGGTGTTCACGTTCAGCCCCACCGTCTTGACGGTGACCCGTACCGGCCGTGAGGACTCGCTCACCGCCCTGGTGTCGTTGGGCTTGCTGTTGGTCGTGGCCTACATCCTCACCCATCCCAAGCCGGCACACATCGTGTGCGGTGGGGTGCTGCTTGCCCTCAGCTGGGCCATCAAGGAGACAACCTTTCTCTTTGGGTTCGTTGCCCTCCTCTTCTTCCTCGCAGTTGCGCTGCTCGCCTGGCGCGCTCCCGCTGGCAAGTGCCGAGCGGCCGTTCTTCGCGTTGGCGCACTCGGTCGGTCGCCGTGGGCGTGGTCGGTCACCGCGTTCCTCCTGGTCTTCATGGTCGTCTTCACCTCCGGCTTTCGGTACCCGGGCGGTATGCAGAGCGGCTTTATCGACGGCATCAAGTACTGGGCGAGCCAGCACGACGTGCGCCGTGGCGGGCAGCCGTGGTTCTTCTATCTCACGATCTACGCGGCGTACGAGTGGCTGCTCATTGGGCTCGCAACCGTCGGCCTGGCGGTGTCGGTGCGCAGGCGTTCATTGGTTGGTGCGTGGCTGGGCACGATGTGGCTGGGGCAGTTAGTGGTGTACGCGTGGGCCGGCGAGAAGTTCGCCTGGCTGGCGCTGCACCCCCTGGTGCCAGCCGTTCTGTTGTCGGGCATCGGCGCTCAGGCGCTCTTCGACCGCTTCCACGCCCCGGCCTGGCGCCGAGCCCTCGCTGGTGTACTGATTGTTTCGGTGTCCCTGACAGCGGTGGTTGCGATCCGGCCAGCCATCACCGACGGCGCCGACCCGCGCGAACTGCTGGTCACCGTGCAGACCTCCACCGACGTGCCCCCGATTGCCGAACGCCTGCGCGCTGGGCAGCGTGCCGGCACGATCAACTCGATCCTCGTTGATCAACGGGGAGGCGGGTCGTGGCCGTGGGCCTGGTACCTCAACGACTTTGAGGGTGTCTCGTACGTCACCGGGGTCGATGGGGAGTTCCCCGAGGGCTACGACGCACTGATTCTCGACGGCGCCGCTGGACCGCCGGTCGTGCCAGACGGATACACCGTGGAGGAGTTCTCGCTGCGCAGGTGGTGGGTACCGGACTACTCCTCGGCAACGATTGGTGACATGGTGCGCTGGCTCTTCACACGTGAGACCTGGAATACCACCGGCAGCTACCCGCAGTTCCTCGTCATTCGCGAGGCGACAGCTCCCTGATCTAACCCGAACGAGCTCAGCGCTGGCGGCACTAGCTTTGGCCGATGGGCTCGCAAGAGGGACCGGACGAGCGCGGGCGGGACCGCCGACCGATCATCGACGCGACAGGACGCTGGCTGCTTCAGCGCCAGTCGAACCCCAACCAGGTGCTCGTCGTGCTCGGTCTGAGCGTGGCGCTGGTGATAGCGGCCCAGACGCGCTTTGCCGCCGGCCCCACGTCGGGCTGGGCTATGGCAGTCTGGGCGTCGGGCCTGGCGGGCGCGTGCTGGGTGCTGGCACCCGCCGCCGAGAATGCCCTGCCGTTGGACCGGGTGCCGACGATGCCGCTCCTGCAGTCACCCCGAGGAGGATGGCGGTCCGCTCGAACGTTCGTGTCAGCCGGCGTCACCGCCGTCGCGATGGCTGCGATCTGGCACGCCCAGACGTACCGGGCTCGCGATGCCTCGCGCTGGGACCTGACCCCTCTGTGGCTGCTCAGCATCATCGGCGCCGTCCTCGTCGTCTGGCGGCCTCCAGTGGGCGGAATGCGAGCGGCGACCGCTGCGTGGTGGAGCCGTCAGCATGGCGAGGTAGCGATCATGAGCGGGCTCGCGGTCGGTGCCGGACTGCTGACCTGCCTGCGGCTGGGTACGTTCCCGTGGATCTTCAACGGGGACGAGGGCGGGTTTGCCCTCGTCTCGGCGCAGATGGTCGACGGCACATTCCGCGATCCGTTCACCGCGGGCTATCTCGGACACCCGACCCTGTACAACGCGATGCAGGCGTTGTCGATAGAGGTGTTCGGGCGGTCGATCGCGGCCACGCGCATCGTGTCGGCGCTCCTGGGCGCGGCATGTGCACCGCTCGCGTATGCCCTCGCGAGGCGCTGGTCGGGCAGCCGGACCTATGGCGTGGTGGCGGCCGTATTGTTAGCGACGTTCGAGGCCCATCTGTTCTGGAGCCGCAACGCGCTGCCGAACATCGCGTCCGAATTCTTCGTCCTGCTGGTCCTTCTGCTGCTCGATCGTGCACTGGTGGCGGGCACGCCGACCAACTGGCTGATGATTGGCGTGGCCGTGGGCTTGTCGCAGTACTTCTACTTCTCGAATCGGCTGCTCGGCCCCATCGTCGTCATCACTATCGTCGTCTGCGAGCTGCGATCCATCGCCCACGAGCGAGATCGACGCGATGCGACGACACTGGGAGCCCGCCGGCTGCTCCTGGTGGTGGGCGGCTTTGCGGTCAGTGTGCTGCCGATGCTGGCGTTCTACTACCGCACCCCCGAGCGGCTGGCGGAGCGGGAACGATTGGTCTCAGTGTTCACCGACGGATGGCTGCGACAGGAGTCAGCTACTCACGGCTGGTCACCGGGGCACCTGATCTGGGACCAGTTCGTGACCGCGGCCATGCTCCCGTTCCGGACGGTGGCCCACGGCTTCTACCGGAGTGGCGTCCCATTCGTCGGTTGGCCGATGGCGGTGCTCGGCGCCGTGGGCCTCGCGCTCGTGACGCTCCGCGCGGGTCACCGCCGCCTCATTGCGCCCGTCGGCATCTTCTGGGCCACGGTCGCCGGCATGGCCGTGACGCGCGGGCCAGCCGAGACGAACCGATGGGTGATGGCGATCCCTCTGTTCTGTGTGTTCGCCGCCATCGGCCTGATGACAGTGGCGGACACCGTCGTCACGGCGGCACCGAGGGCGCGCAGGTTCGTTGCCGCTTCGGGGTGCGCCACCGTGCTCGTCGCCGCATCACTCAGCCTGCACGCGTTCTTCTCGGACGATGACCGGATCGAGGTGTACTCCGATACGAACACCGAGGTCGCCGAGCACCTCGCACGCGAGGTACGCGAGGTCGATCCAGCCGCCACTGTGTACTTCTCAGGCTCACCGCGCATGTGGTATCGAGGATTCGGCAATCTCGTGTTCCGCACCCCGGACGTCACCGCCATCGATCTCGACACTCCATGGTCGGCGACGACGCCCCGGCCCGTCATCACCTCGACGACGATCTTCCTAGTGCTCCCCGAACGGGCCGACGAGCTGACCCAGCTGCGTGCCTGGTTCCCGAACGTGGGCTTCCACGAGGTCCGCTATCACGGTGACCTCCTCTACACCTCAATCGTGGTACGACCGTCGGACGTCGACCCGTGAGCGCCGACGACTACGGGAACAACCAATCACCGGACGCGAATGTTCGAGCCGAGGCACTGCCGGTCGACTTCGGCGATGAACAAGTCGCCGGCGCGGAACACCTCGGAAACACACAGCGCAGCGAGCAGCGTGGCCCCTGTCGGGTCGGTTGACAGCCGCTGCTCGACAAGTCCGAAGGTGATGTAGCGAAGGCGGTACCGGGCCAAGAGTTCCGCCACCCGCTGCGGGTCGGCGGTGGTGTACAGCTCTTTCATGTCCGCAATGCGTTGGTCGACGAGGTAGCCGTAGTCACGTTTTTGCTGACGCTCGTGATACGGCCACCCAATCGGTGTTGGCAGCCCCGTCATCGTCGCAAATCGACTACTCCAGACGTAGTCGTCGCCTGGTGCTTCCGCGATCGGCACGATGCCGTGCACGTTCGCCTGCAGCCACTTCAACAGCGGCAGCTCGTCGGCCAGCTCACGGTCACTGTCGCTGTAGCGCAGGTCGCTCTGAAAGTACGCGAGACCGTCAAGCGACAGCCCGTCGGGACTGACGCGATCATCGAGACGCACCGGAGTAGCGAGCACGGCGAACGCGACCGCAACGATGCCGGCCAACGCCACGAACGCCAGCCCGGTTCGTCGGTACAGCCGCGGTCGCCACGAGGTGGCCAGCGCGCGCGAACGCACCAGCACGGCGAGCGACACAGCTGACCCGATAGCCAGTAGCAGCCACGCCTGATACCAACCCTTGAACACGGTGTTCATTCGCCCGCCGTCGTTCTTGACGGAGTATTGCTCGATGACGACGATGGCCAACCAGCCCACTGCCATCAGCGTACATCCGAGCGATGAAACGGCCTTGTGCCTCCGCCCGATCACTGCTGCCGCACCAGCGAGTGCCGCCAACCCGACGCACGTCAACTGAGTTGATCGCGACGAGGCGAGCGTGAACACCCCGACTGCACCGAGGAGGACCGAGAGCGCAGCCACATGGCCTTGGCGCACGGAACGCCACATAGTCGGCGAGGTGCGCACGACGTGGCCCGCCCGCCGCCACACGACAGGGACAGCGACCAACACGGTGCAGGCCGCGAAGAACGCCCAATGATCCACCCAACTTTCCCAGGGCGTGCGCTGCGTCACCGGCTCCACGCCCGCGTCGTACACCTCTCCTCGCCAGACATACGGAGCCCACACGAGTGCAACCCCAGCACCCGCGATTGCCACGTCGCGCGCTGCCACTCGCCAGTTGCCTCGCCGCACCAGCGCCACCGACACGGCCAGCAATGCCGTGGCGAGTGCGAGCGGGTAGTCCCAGGTGTTGGTGGCGCGCACCAGCCCGAGCAGCAGACCCACCACCACCGCAAGCGCGAGCGACTGGGCGGATCGCCGCTCGATCAGTGAGCGGTACCACGCGAGGCACAGCACAAGGACGGTGGTGAGCAGTGGCAGGCCCATCACATGCGGATGAACATCGCCGAACAACAGCGACCACGCCGGGAATTCGGTGATAGCGGCCGAGTTCGGTATGACCCGACTGGGCGACCACCAGTCGAACGTACCGTGCTCGGCCCCCACCACGCGCCGAACGACGCCCGGCACGATCACCATGTTGGGCAGCAACAGCACGAACCCGGCGGCCAGCAGCCCCGCCCACCTCGCTGTTGCCATTGACGCTCTCGACGTCACGCTCCTGCCGTTACTCGCGACCGCCGAGCCGGCGGTGAAGGCAGCGCCGGCGGTGCAGCTGGCGAAGAGCGCAACCGCGAGGTTCATGACGACCGTCGGCGAGGTGCGCAGTAACCGACCTGGCAACGACAGCATCAAGTACCCGCCGTAGTAGTAGTTCAGCGTCCCGCCGGACATCCACGAGTCGTAGGGCGGCAGCGTGCGCGTGCGCATCACGGACGTGAGCATGGTGAGTTCGAACGGCTTCTCACCCGCACGCGACGGATTCCATAGATCCGGGTTCATCGAGCGCAGCGCGACGAACACGAGGAACGTCAACGTGGAGAGTGCTGCTGCCAACACGAGGGTTCGCCGACGCTGCGCCCACACCGCCGCAAGCTGGGCTGCACGTCGTCGGCCGAGCACGACGGCTGCGGCAAACCACGCCGCAAACACAGCGGCCACCAGCGCGCGCGTGAATGCGATCCCAAGCCACGTGACGGCAAAGAACACGGCGACAGCTGGTAGCGCCACGCCGAGCATTTTCGAGACCCCCGCGCCAGCATCCGGAAAACGACGAAGCAGCGGCAGGAAGATCACAAACGCCGCCACGCCAGATGCCTCGATCAGCAGGAGCCAACCCAGCAGGTGCCACCAGGGACTCCCGGTGGTGTCAAAGTCGTCGTTGTAGGTGCCGACAGTCTCGTTGGCGGCAACCTCGTCGGCGAAGAGCATCAACCCGTTCGCCTTTGCGTTCTGTGGCGACACGTGAATCGCGGTGGACGCTGCCGCTGGATCGAGCACCTGCAGCAGTTCGTCGGCGGACAGATCGCGAACTCGTTTCCAGATCCGCACCTCAGGGTGGTCGTAGACGGAGAACGCCTCCTCCGCGTTGGAATCGTCAAGCCGCCACAACTGCACTCCGAACAACGAGATGCGCGGCACGCTGGTGAAGGTCGCGATGCGCTCGAAGCCCAGATGCCCTGTGTCCAACGCAGCAAAGAACTTGATGGTCGATGGGTATCTCACCGGAATGCGCGTCACGGTCCCCCACACGCGGGGGGAGGATTCCACGACGTAGTCGACTCCGCTGAGCTGCGTTGCCAACCGTTCGATCTTCTCGACGCTGTCCGCGCCGAACAGGTCGAACTGCTCGTTGCTCCACGCCCCGCCATCGATGCCATCGACCGAGATTGGCAGCGCATCGTCCCATGCCTCCGACGAGAGCACCGCCCCCTCCGGCACGTTGGCCTGTATCCACCGCGAAGCAACGATGCGCGTGTTGTCGTGCCCGTACACACCGTTGACGAAAGCTGCACCCCACAGCACAGCCGCGAACGCGAGCACCACCGCCAGTGCCGGGCCGATGCGTCGGCGACTCGCGCGGGCAGTCTGCGGACGGTGCGCCCACAACGCCATCAGGCCGACGCCCGCAACCGCGTGGACTGTTGGGACCAACGACATGAAGTACCGGCCAGTCGGACCAAACGACCGCAGCACCAGCGCACCCGGCAACACAATCGCCACATACGCGACTGCGACATTCCAGCGGGCACTGCGTGCGCGCTGCCGCCACAGCGAAGCGGCACCAGCGACCGCCGCGAGGCACACACCTGGACCGACGGTGAAAACAAAGAGCCAGCGCAGCGCGTCGACCGCCACAATCCGATTGGCCCACTGCACCGCCGGCGGCATGTCCAGATCGCCGACCCGCAAGCTCGCCCAGAAGTCGTTGAGGTATTCCTGCTTCAACGACCAACCAAGGCCCTGGAACGCACCCGGGTTCGTGGCACGGAATGCAAGAATCGCGACAAGGGCCACGGTGAGCAGCCGTGCCAAATCGGCGCGGCGGCGGTGGCGGTACACCAGCCAGGCACACAGCAGCACTGGCACCAAGCCAACACCCACGCCGGTGAGTTTGGCCCCCGCCGCCAGCCCGGCGGCACCACCGGCGAGCGCACCACCTCGTAGCGCAGCTCCGACATCGGCACTGCGATCCAGCCGGAGGGTCGCCAGAACCGTCAGCGCGCTGGCAAGGCCAACCAGCGGTTCGGCGCCGAGGAAGTGCGCGTGTTGAATTGCCAGCACACAGGTCGCGTACAACGCGGCGCCAGCCAAGCCAGCGCGGCGCCCACCCAACCTGCGGCCGATGAGCCCGACCACAATGATGGTCGCGGCGTCGAGCAACGCTCCCAGCAAACGACCGATCAGATCAACCTGATACGAATCGTCAAACCGAGGCTGACCCTGGCTGTCAATCAGGTTGACCCCGAGTGCATCAAAGGCATCGGCTACCAACGCTGCGGGCTGGTCGCCAGACACCACGCCCTCATGCAGCCACCCGGCCGCACCGCGAGCGGCAGCCAGTGTGATTGGTCCGTAGACAAACGAGTCTGTGCCCCGGTACACATTCGCCGGCGAGCGGTCGCCGTCAAGCCAATCCAAGATCGGCCCGGCCAGCGAGCCATGAGCGGCCGGCGCAGGAGCTGCCGCCAAGCTGGCAGAGGTGAGCGCCCAGTGGCGTTCATCGGGCTGCAGGTGCTGGCGTTGGTCGAAGTCCAGATTCCACAGTCGCGCTGTCAGGCCAACGACGGCGCATAGTGCCAGCAGCAGCGGCCACAGCCACCGTCTCACAAGGTGCCGTCCGCTGGCTTCTGCAACCTGGCGAGCAGGCTCACATAGCTACGCTCGCCTCGGGCTGGTTGACCGTCATTCAGCCGATCGATAGCGCGCAGCGCGCCCACGGCCAGATTCACCGGGTTCCAGGCGCTGCCGGGGTTCTCGCGACCACTGAAGCGGTCGGCCGCCACGCGCAGCCGCGCCGGCAGCAGCTGGCGCTCGATCAGCGGCTTGCCGATGCTGTAGACGAGCAGGTGGTGGAACGGCGCGGAATGATGGGTGAGTTGGTCGAGGTTGCTGACGACGAAACCGGCCCGTTCGGCGACCTCATCGAGTGCTGCGGGAAGGTACAGACGCTCGTGGTTGCTCCACTGCCCGGTGATGGGGCCCGCGCTTCGCATGGGGGCGATACCAATGAGTTCGCGGGTGTGGTTGATCGGGTCCCAGAGAAACGGGTAATTGGCGTGTGGCACGCTGATCGCAACAATCCCACCGGGCTTCAGCACTCGCCACAGTTCGCGCAGCCCAGCGACCTCGTCGGTCAGATGCTCTAGTACTTCCGACAGCAGGATCTTGTCGAATGCGCCGTCGGGGAACGGCAGCGAACTGATATCCACCTGCGCCAACTCGGCAGGCACGCGTTCGCGCTGCGCCCACTGCAAGCGGCCATGATCGCCGTCCACACTGATGATGGAGGCGCCGCTGACCTCACCCATCACCATCGACAGGTAACCCATGCCACAACCACAGTCCAGTACAAGGTCGCCTGACTGAAGGTCGAGGTACTGCATCAAACGCGGCACCCGACGGTGGTATGCGATGTCGGCCTCGTTGCGCATCACATTCATGATCGTGTCCGCCGCCACCGGCGTCAGCGGCGCTAACGGCTGGTTCGGCAACACGTTGAGGTGCACCCGCCGGCCGCGCACGACCTCCTCGAACAACGCCTCATAACGGTCGATGGCCTCGACCGGGTCAAACAACGATGTCACTTCTGCACGGCTTGGTCGCGGTAGCGGCTGACGCAGCGAGGCAACGATTGCAGCAGCCAACGCCGCCGGATCGTTTGGAGCTGCCAACCGGCCAAAACCAGTGACGTTGACCACCTCGCGAGCACCAGGTACGTCGGATGCCACGAGCGGCGTGCCACACAGCAGCGCCTCCAACTGCACCGCCGCGAAGCAGTCGGTGCGCGAGGGCAGCACGAACAGATCGCACATCGCGTAGAAGTCGGCAAGTCGTTGTCGGTCGAGTAGGAGACCGACCGAGACCATCGCATCCCCAAGCGCGTCGATCACCCCACGCCAGCGCTCGTAGAACTGCTCGTACACGACGTTGGTCTCACCTGCGAAGACAAACTTCGCTGTCGGCACTTCGGCAAGGACGAGCGGCACCGCGCGTAGCAGCACGTCGAAGCCTTTCTCCTCCACGAAGCGACCAGCAAAGCCAACTAGCGGGCCCTCGGCCAGGCCCAAGCCCGCCCGCCACTCTGCGGCCGCCACAGGTTGAGGTTCGGGAATGGTGGTGGGCGGGTGGATACCCTGGACGATCGATGCGACCGGCGCAAGGAATCGCGAGTGCTGGGCGTAGTCATCGGAGTGTGTCGTCACCGCCGAAGCCATGCGAATGGCGCCGCCAAGGTTGAGCTGCATCACACCCTGCAGCGCTCGGTTCATCGAGCCCTTCGGCATAACGACATCACCTTGATGAGTGACCACGACCGGCGTTCGCCGCAGACGGGCAAGGCCAGCAGCAATGAACGCATCCGTCGACGGTGAATGGATGTGCAACACATCGTGGTGCCCAACCAGGCGCGCAACAGCGATCGGGAATGTGGGCATCAGCATTGCCCTGCTCAAACGGCCAGCGACGGGCAGCCGCACGACGTGGACCCCGCCCACTCGCTCGTCGCGAGCCAGTTCCCGGGCGTGCTGCGAGGTGAGCACCGTCACTTCGTGGCCGCGAGTCACCAGACCTTCCGCAATGCGCTGCGCGTAGACCGTCAGGCCCGTCCAATGTGGGTGATAGAAGTTGAGCGTCGTGAGGATCTTCACGACTCGTTTCCCTTCACGACTCGGCCCTTCACGACTCGGCCCTTCACGACTCGGCCCGGTACGGCGGCAGGCGACGGACACTGAATCTCAGCGCTTGCCACCCGCTACGCAGGCACGCGCTAGCCAGCCGCCATACCCGCAGCGTTGACTGCCCGTGCACACGGGGCAGATGGCGAATCTCCATCTCCGTGATTCGAGCGCCGCACCGTGCGGCACCCAGCGCCACCATGATCGACGGCGCGAATGCATCAGTCGGCAGGTACCGCGAGAGGTGGCGCACAAGGCTGCTACGCACCAACTTGAACGGCACGTTCGCGTCGCGCAGCCATCGACGAGCGAACAGCGAGACGATTACACGCGTGATGGCCGTCAGCACGAGTCGGTGGCGCGGGTCGTGACGAACAGCGCGAACCCCTATCAGCAGATCGCTCGCTGCGCGCTGCTCCCACAGCTCGTCAAACTGAGCGAGGTCGACCTGACCGTCCGAGTCGATCTGAAAGATCCACTCACCCCGAGCGGCGTCAAACCCACGACGCACGCTCACCCCGTGGCCTGCATTGACAGCGTTTGTGATCACCTCGATTCGCGGATCACGGGCCGCTGCATCGGCAAGCGCGACAGCGGTCTGGTCGGTCGAACAGTCGTTGATGATTATCAATTCACTGCCCGGAACCCGGTCCAACACTTCCCTGACAACGTCGGCCAGCACGTCATGGATGACAGCTTCCTCGTTGAACACGGGCATCACGACCGAAAGCGGACATGCCGCCCCGTTCACGACCATTCCTCGTTCACGACCATTCCTCTTCCGGGGTGTCGGCGACGAGCAGCCGAGCAATATCAACGCCCATCTTCACCGAATGGTCCATGTTCCCCAACTCATAGCGCCAGGCACCGAACCGACCACGCGCGTAAATACCGTGCGCCATCAGCCACGGCTGGATCACGGCCAACGCCGCATCACGGCCAAGCGTTGGCACCGGATATGCATAGGGGATGTGGTGTACGTGGCGGCTGGCGATCGGTGCGTCGACATCGACCAAGCCCACCGACCGCAGCGACTCCACGACGCGCTCAACAAGGCCCTCGCTGTCAAGCGGCCGCCACGATGAGCTGGCCACCTCGGTCATCCATGAGCTGTACCGATCCGTGCGACCGTCCGGCACGTTCGCCGGCGAGTACTTGGCGAAGTTGGTGGCGCGATAGAAGGGCACCTCTGGCTCCGGGAAGTAGAACCACGATCGGTCGTCCGTGGTGGGCGCCTCCACCCCGATGCCCACGATGGTGACGCTGTTGTGCACCAATAGATCGGCCGCCGCCAGTACCTCCGGCGGCGCATCCACAATGGAACGCACGAGGACGTCGAGCGGGCCTGTCCACAACAGATGATCGAACGACTGCTCGACGCCAGACACGACCATCGAACGCGTTCCCGCCTCGACGTGTTGCACCGAGCTTGCGAAACGGATCCGTGCGGAGAGCGGCTCCGCTGCGCGACGATAGATCTCACCAGTGCCACCTCTCAAGGGAAAGGCGAACAGATTGTTGGGGCCCCAACCCGGCTCGTCGCGCCGGTGCACGACTGCCGCGAGGGCTTGCTGCCATGGCACGACCGAGACACGCTCAGCAATCCAGCCGGCGCTCATCACGTCGGCGGGGTGCGCCCATACCTTCTCGTTGTAGGGCTGCATGAACTGCCGCACAATGCCGGCACCGAAGGTGGAGTTCATCCAACTTCCGAAGTCGGCCGTGCCAACGGTCGTGGTTGTTCCAGCGGCGATCAGACCGACCAGCGCTTCCTCGGCAAGCGCTGGCGGAAGGTGATGCAGATTGTTCTGAAATGGATAGGGCACCCATCGATCACCGATACGCACGAACGAAGAACGTTCGTGATGCAACAGGTCGTCGCCCATAACTTCGGCCAGCAGGCGATCGAACTCGCCGAAGTGCGAGAAGACCACGTGGCCGCCGAGATCCCAGGTAAATCCCTGTGGGTCGACGACCGACGAAGCCAGTCCACCAGGCGTGTGAGCGGCCTCCAGCACCTGGAAGTCATCGTGTCCGAGCGCCGTCAACTCCCGTGCACACCCCAAACCACACGGGCCAGCGCCGACAATGACAATCTGGCCCGTCGACATCCAGCGCAGGCTAGCCGCAGCGCGTGGACCCCGGTGCCGAGAAATGTGATAGCCTTCTCCGTAATTTCTTGCGTTGATAGGACCGGCGATGAAAAAGCACATCACCAATACCGCCTTGATTGGCGCCGTGGTGTTGTCGTTCACCCTTGTGGTGGCCGGCCAGGCTGGCGCGCGAACCGCCCCACGCCCAAGCGTGGTTCCTCAAACGGCGACGCCCACAGCCACGCCAACGGCGACGCCCACCAACACCCCAACAGCCACGCCCACAGCCACGCCCACCAACACCCCAACAGCCACGCCCACCAACACCCCAACAGCCACCCCCACCAACACCCCAACACCGAGGGTCACCCCCGCGCCGGGCTCTCCGACGCCGACACCGACCAACACCCCCACCGTGACGGCGACACCCGCCACGTCGACGACCTTGGCGACGACCACCACGTCCGACGCCAGTTCTGGCGCCGGCGGCACCACGACCACCTTTGACCCCGGCAGCATTCCCGCCACTGGTAGCAATCCGTCGCCGCTGGCCCCCATCGGGCTCGCCGCAGTCCTGCTCGGGGTGGCACTTCTGGTTGTGGTCAGCGTCCGTCGAACGAAGCCGAGTCAGCCAGCCTGACCGGCGCGTCTTCTTGCTGACCACACCTCAGCAAGCATGCCAAGCCCGTCGCGCACCACCCGCACCTTGCTGTCGCGCCCCTCGCGCCACGTCACGGGAATCTCCTCGATGACCGCACCAGCGTTGGTGAGGCGCAACAGCAACTCGATCTCATAGGCGTAGCCGCTGGTCTGTGTCTGTGCGATGTGGGTCTGCACCAGGTCACGGCGGAACAGCTTGAAGCCGCATTGTGGGTCCGAGACACGTAGGGGTGTCATCAACCGCACCGCAGTTCGAAAGATCAGCGCCGCACCCCGGCGGCCGACCGAGCGGGCCGGTTCCACAATCGCAGCGGGCAGAAGACGGCTGCCGATGATGGCATCCGCCGTGGCGAGGCGGTGACACATCTGTGGCACAACCCCTAGGTCGCCCGCCAGGTCGGCATCGACCACCAGCACCGCGTCACAGCGAGCAAGCATCACGCCCGTTCGTACAGCGGCACCCTTCCCCTTGCCACCGCTGGCCACTTCAAGGCGCACCTGCGGGTGAGCCGCAGCGAAGGTCTCCACAATTGACGCAGTCCCGTCGATGCTGGCGTCGTTGACCACCAACACCTCCCAGGCGTCCAGCCCCATGCGCTCGAGGGTCGCACACAAAAGGGCCAGCGACGTACCGATCCGGCGTTCTTCATCGAAGCACGGCACCACGACCGACAAGCTCATCGGCAGCGACGACATCTCGCTGACCCTACTCGTCGTTATTGAGCCCGGACGCGACAGAGCCCGGAGCGAACTCCGGGCTCTGTTCACACTTCACGAGCGACCTTGCGGTCGCCGGTACTACTTGACTTCGACGGTGGCGCCGGCCTCGACGAGCTTGGCCTTGCCACTGCGAGCGACCTTGCGGTCGCCGGTACTACTTGACTTCGACGGTGGCGCCGGCCTCGACGAGCTTGGCCTTGGCTGCTTCTGCAACTTCCTTGGTGGCCTTCTCGAGCACGGCCTTCGGGGCGGCGTCGACGAGGTCCTTGGCTTCCTTCAGGCCCAGGCTGGTCAGCTCACGCACGACCTTGATGACCTGAATCTTGGCGGCGCCGGCGTCGCTGAGGATGACGTCGAACTCGTCCTTCTCCTCTTCGGCCGGAGCAGCAGCAGCGCCGCCGCCAGCGGCAGCAACAGCGACCGGGGCCGCGGCAGTGACGCCGAACTTCTCTTCGAACGCATCAAGGAGCTCCTTGAGTTCGAGGACGGTCAGATTGCTGATTTCTTCGAGGATGCTTTCCTTCGACATTGCGGTTTCTCCTAGTGAGTTCTTGTGTGTACTTGCGTGGGGTGCGGCGGCAGCGCCACCGCCATGCCTTTGTGGGACGGGCGCTGCTTACGCAGCTTCCTTCTGATCGATGAGCGCCTTGAGTCCGTAGGCGAAGTTGCGCGGCAATGCCTGCAACAGACCTGCGGTCTTGACCAATGGCGCCTGCAGTGCGCCCGCAAACATTGCGAGCAACACCTCGCGGCTGGGCAGCTCGGCAAGAGCTTCCACATCCTTGGTCGACAAGATTTTGCCGCCCATGGAACCGCCCTTGATGACGAGCAACGGGTTTGCCTTGGCTGCGTCACGCAGCGCCTTGGCGACTGCTGCAACGTCGCCGTTGACGAAGGTGATGCCCGAAGGACCCAACAGCATTTCGTCGAGACCCTCCACACCTGCCTTCGCGGCACCCAGCCGGGCCAACGTGTTCTTGAACACCTTGTATTCGCCGCCGGCGTCGCGCAACTGGCGACGCAGACCAGCCAACTGGCCGACTTTGAGGCCTCGGTACTCGGTGATGATCACGGCGTCAGCTGATTGCAGCTTGGCAGCGACCTCATCGACCACCGCGACCTTCTCTGCACGGGGATTTTCTGTAGTCATGTACACCTCCTCTCGCTCAACTCGAAGGTGCTCGCTTTGCAGCGAACACCGCGAGGAGCGAACG
>JBBQMG010000071.1:0-19692 GCA_038328705.1 Acidimicrobiales bacterium
GGACGCCATCCGCCTCGGCCGCCAGATCATCAAACGCATCAACCACCGCAAGAGGGGGCCAGGGCCACGTGGCGCCGGGCGCCCACCGAAGTACGACCCTGACCACATCCTCGGCATTCCCAGCGCTGATCCGAAGGTGCCCTTCGACCCTCGCGACGTCATCGCCCGCGTGGTCGACGACAGCGACTTCGACGAGTTCAAGCCGCTCTATGGCACGTCACTGGTCACCGGTTTCGCCGAACTGCACGGCTACCCGATCGGCATCCTCGCCAACCACCACGGCGTGCTGTTCAGCGAGGAGAGCGAAAAGGCTGCGCAGTTCATCCAACTCGCCAACCAGATCGACACACCGCTCGTGTTCCTTCAGAACACCACCGGGTTCATGGTGGGTAAGGAGTTCGAGCAGCGCGGCATCATCAAGGACGGCTCGAAGATGATCAACGCTGTCTCTAACAGCCGTGTGCCGCACCTCACCATCAACATGGCAGCCTCGTACGGTGCCGGCAACTACGGAATGTGCGGCCGCGCCTTCGGGCCACGCTTCCTGTTCGCCTGGCCCAATGCGAAGAGCGCGGTGATGGGCCCGGCTCAGTTGGCCGGCGTGATGAGCATCGTCGGTCGCGAGTCGGCCGCCAGCATGGGCAGACCGTTCGACGAGGAAGCGGATGCGGCCATGCGAGCAATGATCGAAGACCAGATCGAGCGCGAGTCGCTGGCCATGTTCATGAGCGGCAAGCTCTACGACGACGGCATCATCGACCCACGCGACACCCGCACCGTGCTGGGCATGTGCCTGAGCGTCATCGACAACCAGCCCGTCGAGGGAACACGCGGCTACGGCGTGTTCAGGATGTGACTGCCATGAACCCGATCCGTACCGTCCTGGTCGCCAACCGCGGTGAGATCGCCCGCCGCGTGTTTCGGACGTGTCGCGAGCAGGCGCTCTCCACCGTCGCCGTGTTCAGCGATGCCGACGCTGGCGCAGCGTTCGTCCGCGAAGCCGACGCCGCCGTTCGACTCCCGGGTAATACGTCAGCCGACACATACCTGCGCGGCGACCTGATCGTCGCTGCGGCCCAGCGCTTCGGTGCCGCCGTGCACCCTGGCTACGGATTCCTGTCCGAGAACGCCCCGTTCGCGCAGCAGGTACTCGACGCTGGACTTGTCTGGATCGGGCCACCGCCGTCCGCCATCTTGGCGATGGGTTCGAAGATCGAAGCGAAGCGGTTGATGCGCTCGCACGGCGTACCGGTCGCGCCGGACAACACCGTCGAGTCGCTGGCGGAGATCGGCCTGCCCGCTCTCGTGAAGGCCTCGGCCGGAGGCGGCGGGCGCGGCATGCGCATCGTGCGTAGTGCCGACGAACTGGCCGACGCAATCACGTCCGCCGAGCGCGAGGCACTGGCAGCATTCGGCGACGGAACAGTGTTCGTCGAGCGCTACCTCGAGGGTGCCCGCCACGTCGAGATCCAGGTGTTGGCCGACACGCACGGCAACGTGATCGCACTCCACGAGCGCGATTGCACACTGCAGCGTCGCCACCAGAAGGTGCTCGAGGAGGCCCCCTCCCCCGCCGTCGACGGCAACGCGCGCGTGCGCATGGAAGGCGCTGCCGTCGCCGCTGCGTGTGCCGTTGGCTATGTGGGCGCAGGCACCGTCGAGTTCCTGTTGGACAGCGAGGGCAATTTCTGGTTCCTGGAGATGAACACGCGCCTGCAGGTCGAGCACCCGGTCACCGAAGCCGTCTGCGGCGTCGATCTGGTGGCGTTGCAACTGTCCATCGCCGAGGGCCATGCCATCCCCGACCCGCTCTTGGTGGAGGTGCCGCTGAATGGTCACGCCATCGAAGTCCGCCTCTGCGCCGAAGACCCGTTCAGCGGCTATCTGCCCAGCTCAGGGGTATTCCACGCGTTCACCTTCCCCGTCGTACCGGGTGTGCGGGTGGACAGCGCCTTGGAGTCTGGCGACGAGATCTCACCGTTCTACGACAGCATGATCGCGAAGGTCATCGCCCACGGTGCCACACGCGCAGAGGCCGCACGCCGGCTGATCATGGCGCTCGGCGGCGCAACGCTGCACGGGCCAACGACCAACCGGCCACTTTTGCTGCAGTTGCTTGCACAGCTCTGCGACGTCGACGGTGAGGGCGGCTCCGGATTCGACACCGGTTGGCTCGATCGACAAGTCCTCGGCGCGGCACCGGGGCCGTCGCCGGAGTTCGTCGCCGCTGCCGCGCTCGCACTCGTGAATGCTCGCACCAGCCGCTTCCCGATCTCGTGGCGCAACAACCCCTCACAGGCGCACACAGAGCTGGTCGGCGACCACACCGTGCAGTACACGTTCGACCGGGCGAACCAACTCACGACGCTCTCCGTCGACGGCGAGCCCGTCGACTTGGACATCGCTACCCGAGATGCAATCGCCCGCATCCCTGTCGCGATCGTCGACGGCACCGTCTACCTCGCGGGTGGTCGGCATGCATTCACGGTGCCACAGCGATTCGTGTCACCCGACGATCTGGGTCGCGCCGGCGGCACCATCGCCCCGATGCCGGGTCGGGTGATCAGTGTGCTGGTGGCAGTCGGCGATGTGGTTGCTGCAGGTCAGCCGCTGCTGGTCATGGAAGCAATGAAGATGGAGCACCAGATCACGTCGCCGCACGCGGGTACCGTCAGCGAGGTGTATGTGCAGCCTGGCCAGCAGCTCGACGGTGGCCAGCCGTTGCTGAACGTGGAGCCGACATGACGTCACCAGATCCGTCGCGTCCGGTACGAATCGCGAACTGCAGCGGATTCTTCGGCGATCGCCTTTCGGCGGCCGGCGAGATGGTGAACGGCGGTGACATCGATGTCCTCACCGGCGACTGGCTGGCCGAGCTGACCATGCTGATCCTGCACAAGCAACGGCTACGCAACCCCGAACTCGGTTACGCCAGCACGTTCCTGCGGCAGATGGAGCAGGTGCTGGCCACCTGTGTCGAGCGGGGAATCAAAGTGGTGACCAACGCAGGTGGACTCAACCCTGCCGGGTGCGCCGACAAGGTGCGCGAGATCGCCGCCAAGCTGGGGCTCGACGTCAAAGTCGCCTACGTCGATGGCGACGATCTGATGGACCGCATCGACGACCTTCGACCGCAGCTCGACCACCTTGATACAGGCGCGCCATTCACCGGCCAGCCCGTCACAGCCAACGCATATCTCGGCGGATGGGGCATCGCCGCCGCACTGAAGGCAGGCGCCGACGTGGTCGTGTGCGGCCGCGTGACCGATGCTGCCATCGTCGTCGGCCCAGCAGGGTGGTGGCACGACTGGGCGACCGACGACTGGGATGCGCTGGCGGGCGCAGTGGTGGCCGGGCACGTCATCGAGTGCGGCACACAGGCAACCGGCGGCAACTACTCGTGGTTCGAAGAGATTCCCGATCCGACCCGTCCGCTCGGCTTCCCGATTGCCGAGGTGGCCGCCGACGGTTCGTCCGTCATCACCAAGCACGCCGGCACCGGCGGCATCGTGAACATCGGCACCGTGACCGCCCAGTTGTTGTACGAGATCGCATCGCCGGCGTACGCAAATCCCGACGTGATCAGCCGCTTCGACACGATCCAGCTCGCACAGGAGGGCGCCGATCGGGTGCGAATCAGCGGCACGGTCGGCGAACCTGCACCACCGACGACCAAGGTGTGCATCAACCTCGACGGCGGCTACCGCAATCGGATGAGCTTCGTGCTGACCGGGCTGGAGCAGCAACGCAAGGCCCAGTGGCTGGCCGACGCGCTGTTCGCGCGCATCGGAGGTCGCGACCGGTTCGACGAGGTCGATGTCCGCTTCGTCGAGGCACCCAGCGACGCTCGCACCCAGGAGCAGGCGTCAGGCCGGTTGCACATCACCGTCAAGAGCAGCGACGAGCGCCTGGCCGGCAAGGCATTCAGCGGTGCCGCCATCGAGCTGGCGCTCGCCAACTACCCGGGCTTCTTCGCCACCGGCGGCCCCAGCGCAGCCCAACCCTTCGGCGTCTACTGGCCCGCTCTGGTCGCCGCCACCGAAGTGCACCAATCCGTCGTCCTCCCCAACGGTTCTCGCCTACCGGTCGCGCTCCCGCCTACCACTTTGGTGGTCACACCCGCGACAGGAACGAAGAAAACGAGCGCGGAACCGGTCGGCCCCGCCGTGGGTGAAGCGTTGGGCGCGTACTTCGCAGCGCGCAGTGGCGACAAGGGTGGGAATGCGAACGTCGGCATCTGGGCCCGCGACGAAAGCGGCTACGCATGGCTCGACGAACACCTCACTGCCGACACCGTGAAGACCATGCTCCCGGAAGCCGCCGACCTGGAAGTTCGCCGCTACGAACTACCCAACATCCACGCACTCAACTTCGTCATCGTCGGCCTGCTGGGTGAAGGGGTCGCCAGCAGCACCGCCTTCGACACCCAAGCCAAGGGCCTCGGCGAATACCTCCGCAGCCGAATCTGGCAAGGCTGACTCCGCGACGCCGAGTTCAGGCCAGGAGGCGGTAGCCGATGCCGCGGGCGGTGACGATCAGTTTTGGATCGTCGGGTTGGTCTTCCACCTTCACCCGCAGGCGGCGAACGTGGGCGTCGACCAGGCGACTGTCGCCGAGATACTCGTAGCCCCACACGCGCTCCAGCAATTGGTCGCGTGACAGCACCATGTTGGCGTGATCGGCGAACTCGCACATCAGACGAAACTCGGTCTTGGTGAGGTTCAGCTCCTGCCCTGCCTTGAGCACAATTCCCTGTGCCCGACGAAGTTCGATGTCACCGAACCGGGTGACCGACGTCGACGAGGCGGACGTCGATTCGTGCAGGTGGACGCGACGCAACGCAGCCCGTATACGCGCGGCCAGCTCCTTGGGCACCACTGGCTTGGTGACGTAATCGTCCGCGCCGGCCTCCAGACCTGCAACCAGGTCGTAGGTGTCGGTCTGCGCCGTGACGATGATGATCGGCACGATGCTGTTGGCGCGCATCGCACGACACACTTCGAAACCGGAGAGGTCGGGAAGTCGCAAATCCAGCAACACCAGATCCGGCTCGCGCTCAGCGAACGCGAGGAGGCCGGCCTTGCCATCGGCTGCCTCACGAACCTCGTACCCCTCATCCTCCAGAGCCAGTGTCAGCGCCACACGAATCGCGTCGTCGTCCTCGATGAACAGCAGTGAGATCACCTGCACATCCTGCCCGACGTAGCGACCTCCACAGCGCGACCCCTGCAGCAAGTGTGCCAAGCACCGCAATGCGTCAATTCTGTTACAGAAATCGCACACAGTGAGCGTCGTCCCGTCACAGACGTCCGCCAGAGTTGCACCTGTTCACGCTGCCCCGGTGGGGTACCTTCCTCCCCCTGGTGCCTCACCGGCAGCGGTGAACGTGCGGGCGCACGTACTGGCGAATCCTCGCCGAAACCCATGAATTTCAGTCTTAGGATTTCTGGAGGTTTGCGACATGCTCTCACCGGCACTCACCGCCCACACCGATCTCCAGCGACATCACGTCGCTGTGTCGGTCAGTGGGCCACTCACCACCGCCGACCACGGACACGCCCTCATCGAAGCGTGCTTGCCGCTGCCCGCGAGTTACGGCCTGCTGGTCAACCTCAGCGGCGTGACCATCCTCACCGAAACAGGAATGCGCGGGTTGCGTGAGCTGGCGAAGGCTGCGGCTGCTACCGGCCATCGGGTTGCATTCGTGTGCAGCGAACTGATCCTGCGTGCAGAGCTGATTCTGGGCGACCTCGACATGCTCGCCCCTGTCCTACAGGCCGATGAACAAGCCCTCCCGCTGGTGGGCTACGCGGCCTGATCAACCGCCGTCGGCGGGCGCGCACACTCGCGCGTCCGCCGATGCGCCACACTGTTGCCGATGAGTGAGCCCCGTCGACGCCGATCACTGCGCCTGCGCACGCGGGTCACGTTCTTCTTCGCCCTCACCGCACTGCTGGCCAGTCTCGGTCTGACGGTCGTCACGTTCGCCGTTGCCCGCTCGTTCCTGATCGACCAGCGGCAACAGACTGCGGAGACCCAGACGTACGCGAACGCCAAATCTGTGCGCGGTCTCATCCTGACCAATCAACGTTTCGACCCAACTGATCTTCGAACCGAAGGTGGCGGTTTCGCCCTGCTGTTCCAGAACGGCAACCCCTCCGCCCCCGACGCCCGATATCCGATCGAGGCTTTCCCGCTGGAGCTACGGACGGCCGTCACCCAGGGCGGCAACGGGCGTCAGCGCTTCGAGTACGAGGGTAAGCCGTATGTCGCCGTCGGCATCAGCATGCCCGCCGCGAATGCGGAGTACTTCGAGGCGTTCCCCATGGAAGGCACCGAGAGCAGCCTCAAAGCCATCACGACTGCCCTGCTGCTCGGTGCCGGCTTCACGATCCTGGTTGCCGGGTTCGCCGGCTGGCTGACCAGCCGTCGTCTGCTCCGCCCGCTTTCACGCGTGGCTACCGCGGCCGGCGAGATTGCAACGGGTGGTCTCGATGCTCGGATGCCACCTGAGACCGACCCTGATCTCGACCGACTGGCCAGTTCGTTCAACGAGATGGCCGATGCGGTGCAGACACGCCTGGAACGCGAGGCGCGCTTCGCCAGCGACGTCAGCCATGAACTTCGCTCCCCGATCACTGCACTCACGGCGGCGGTGGAGGTGCTCGACGGCAGGCGATCCGATCTTCCGCCGCGCACCCAGCAGGCGCTCGACGTGGTGGTCAGCCAGGTACGCCGCTTCGACAACATGGTGATGGACCTTCTCGAGTTGTCCCGCATAGACGCCGGCTCGACCGAACTGCACCGCGAAGAAGTGGACCCGCGCGAACTGATACCTCGCATCGCGCAGCGCTACGGCTTCGGTGACGTCGAGATCGACATTGACAAGAAGGTGCCGGCCCTCGTGCGACTCGACAAACTGCGTTTCGAGCGCATCCTCGCCAACCTCCTGGAGAACGCCAACTCGCACGGCGGCGGTCCCATCAGGGTGTTCATGGACATGCGGGGCCGCAGCGCGGTCGTTCTCGGCGTCGACGACGCTGGCCCAGGCGTGGCCCGCGGCGAGCGGTCGCGCATCTTCGAGCGCTTTGCCCGCGGCAGCGCGGCGCGGCATCGCGTGGGTACCGGTCTCGGCCTGGCTTTGGTCGCCGAGCACGCGCAGGCCCACGGCGGCGAGGCATGGGTGGAAGACAGGGCGGGCGGCGGCGCCCGCTTCATGGTCAGCTTCCTGGAGGTCATCTGATGTACCTGCGCCTCGGGGCAATTCTCGGAGTTCTCACGTTCGCCACAGTTGCGTGCAGCATCGTCGACGACGGCCGCGTCGAACGCGTCAGCCCACCGGCGGAGCTGACCGACACGCTGCCGCCAACCACAATCGCCCCCACCACCACCGAGGCAGCCACCACCACCAGCGGCATGGAGACCACCACGACCGACGTACAGGTCGACATGGTTCTGCTCTACTACATCTCCAGCGGCAAGCTGAGCACGTTCGTCGGCTCGCTGTCGTCGCAGTATGCGCCCTCACAGCTGATGGCGTTACTGCAGGCCGGGCCGATCGACAACCCGATCACGATCGGGCTGCGAAACGCGCTCCCAGCAGACGTCGAGATCGAAGCGTCTCAAGACGGCACCGGCGTCGCACAGGTCGTGCTGCCCGAAGGATTCTTCGACACCATTTCCGTCGGAGATCAGCGGTTGGCAGTTGCCCAGATCGTCATGACGCTGCTCGGCAACATCGCCGGCGTGGGCCAGGTGGCTTTCAATCTCCAGGTTTCCGGCCCCGCGGGGGAACTGATCCCCGAGGGGCAGGTGCTGTCGCGCGCTGACTACCAGACACTGCTGGCTTCGTCGGCGACCGCTGCAGGATCGACCACGCTGCCCCTGGACACCACCACAACCCTGGCCGGGTGAGGCGGCGCTAGCCTGCTGACCCTCATGCTCAGCGGATTTGTCACACTCGTCGGTCGGCCCAACGTCGGCAAGAGCACGCTGGTCAACGCGATGTGTGGCCGCAAGGTCAGCATCGTCAGCGACAAGCCGCAGACCACCCGTCACCGCGTGATGGGCGTGCTGAACACCGACGATTCGCAGCTGGTGTTCGTCGACACACCTGGTCTCCACAAGCCCGTCACCGCACTCGGCGAGCGGGTCAACGCGACTGCGCTCGACAGTGTCAGCGACGTCGACGTCGTCTGTTTGGTCATCGATGCCACCAAGCCGTTCGGAAGTGGCGACAAGTGGGTTGCCAGCCACCTCGACATGTCGACGGCAGTCATCATCCTCAACAAGATCGACGCCGCCAAGGAGCACACGGTGCTCGCCCAGTTGACGGTGCTCACCTCGCTCGGCGCATCCGAGTACTTTCCCGTGTCCGCTCGCACCGGTAAGGGCATCCCTGAACTGGTCGCGTTCCTCCAGACCAAGCTTCCCGAGGGCCCGCAGTATTTCCCGCCCGAGACCGTCAGCGACCAACCCGAAGAGCAATGGGTCGCCGAACTCGTGCGCGAGCAGCTGCTCGCCGTCACGCACGACGAGCTGCCGTACAGCATCGCCACTCGAGTGTCTGAGTGGGAGTGGCCGCGCATTCGCGTCGAGATCATCGTCGAGCGTGAAAGCCAAAAGGGGATGGTCATCGGCAAAGGCGGGTTGATCCTCAAAGAGGTCGGCAAGATGGCCCGCGCACAGCTACCTGAGGGCTGCTTCCTCGAGTTGTTCGTGAAGGTCGACAAGGACTGGCAGCGCAAACCCGACAGGGTGCAGCGCCTGGGTTACTGATGGCCACGCCCGCCGCCGAGATCGAGATCGACGAGCGGCTGGTCACGGCGCTGCTCGCCGAACAGTTGCCAGTGTTGGCGGCATTGCCGGTTGCGATCGTCGGCAATGGATGGGACAACACCATCGCCCGCGTCGGCGAAGAGTGGATGGTGCGACTGCCGCTGCGCGCTGCCAGTGCGCCCCTGATCGAGTCCGAGCAGCGTTGGCTGCCGCTACTGGCGCCGTCGCTGCCGTTGGTTGTTCCCGTGCATTGGTTCGCCGGCCGGGCGAGCGACATGTTCCCCTGGGCGTGGAGCGTCTGTCGCTGGCTACCTGGTCAGTCGGCAGCCGTGTCGCCACCGGCAGATCTAGCCGAGGCGGCTCGGAGGCTCGCCTCCTTCGTTGCCGCACTGCATGTACCTGCCCCAGCGGATGCGCCGCTCAACGAGTTCCGTGGCGTCGCCCTGCATCGGCGAGCGGCCGCCGTCGAACAGCGGGTGGCAACGTTGGCAACGATGATTGATGGGGCGGCCGTACTTGCGGTGTGGGATGACCTGAGCGCAACGCGAGCGTGGGACGGCCCTGCACTGTGGCTGCACGGCGACCTGCACCCTTCGAACATGCTGACGCTCGACGGTCGACTCAGCGCAATCATTGATTTCGGCGACATCACCAGCGGCGACCCAGCCACCGACCTGGCCGTCGCATGGATGATGTTCCCGCCCGCGGAGCGCGAACTTTTCCGGGTTGCCGCGGCAATCGACGACGATACGTGGCGGCGAGCTGCGGGTTGGGCGCTGAACCTGTCGCTCGCCTACCTCACCAGCGACGACACCACATCGATGCCCGCCATCGGACAGGCAACCCTGAGTGCTGTCCTCGACGAGTTCAGACCGTACGGTGGCTCCAGCGTCGTAGCGTGACAGCGATGGTGTTCGGTCCGCTCGCTCTGATTCTCGCCGCCGGCTTGCTGGGTCCGCTGCTCGCCTCCGCCAACCGCTTCGCACCACCGGTCGTTGTCGGACAGATCGCCGCTGGTGTGGCAATCGGGCACAGCGGCCTGCGCTGGATCGACCCGAGTGATCAACTGCTGACTGGACTTGCTGCCGTCGGGTTCGCCCTCTTGATGTTCGTCGTCGGCTCACATCTGCCGCTTCGAGACCGGCAGCTGCGTTCCTCACTTGCAGCCGGTGCAGGAGCGACCTTGACCGTTGTTGCCGCCGCCATCGGCGTCGGGTTCGCTGTGGCGGCGACCATCGGCCCGGCGCGGCCGGCGATCTTCGCCGTGCTATTCGCCTCCAGTTCAGGCGCCGTTGCCCTGCCGGTCCTTCAGGATGTCCGTGCGCCACATCGACCAGCGTTGGTGGCCACCGCCTGGATCGCAATTGCTGACGTATCCACAGTGCTGGCGGTGCCAGTCGTGCTTGCGACAGGGAACGTCGGGCGGGTGATACTCGGTGGCGCCGCCGTGATCGCCGTCGGTGCCGGGCTGTATTTTCTCGCGAACTCGATGCGCGACCGGGCCACCGTACGCAGGGTCCGAAACCTGTCCGCGACTCGCGGGTGGGGTTTGGACCTGCGCATCTCACTCGTTGCACTGTTCACTTGCGCCTGGCTGGCCACCCGCTTCGGCACGTCCATCCTCGTCGCCGGCTTCACCATCGGCGTCGTGGTGGCTGCACTGGGCGAACCACGCCGCGTCGCCCAACAGTTGGTCGGTCTCGGCGAAGGATTCGCCATCCCGTTGTTCTTCGTTCACCTGGGCGCGCAGCTCGACCTCGGTGCGCTGTTCCGCTCATCCGCAGCGCTGCAGCTGGCAGCGGCATTGGCACTCGCTGCGATCACTCTCCACGTCATTGCGGCATTTGCGTGGCGGCTGCCACTGCCATTCGGGCTGATCGCCTCCGCGCAGCTGGGCGTGCCTGCCGCCGTTGTCTCGATCGGGTTGACCACGGATCAGCTCTCGGCCGCAGAGGGAGCTGCAATCATGACCGGCTCGTTGGTGACACTGGCCGCCTGCGCCGTCGGTGGCGCGCTGCTCGGCCGTCCTGGTCCGCTCACCGATGCGGTCGCTCCTCAGCCAGCGCTGCCCTCGTGAAGCGTCCACAGTGCGTCCGGCGTTGAACTCGTTCGATGTGTCAGAACGCCCCGTCTCGCCGAAGCACAGCGAGTGACTGCGCGAGGCCTCGGCTGCGTTGAAAACCTCGATGCTCGATGAGCGCCACCAACTCGGTGGCCTCTACCCAATCCGGCTCTTTCGCCACCTCGGCGAGGCTGGCAAACGGTTGCCGAAGTGCTTGCAGCGTGTCTGCGATGAGCTGCAGCGCCTGTGCAAGGGCCGTCATCGCGCCACAGACCGCATACGCAGCGGCCCGTCCAGATCCGAAAACGCAGCATCTGTCCGGCCGCGCCACCACTGTTCGACCTGAGACGCAACCTCGGTAGAAGATGCACGCGGGTGCTCACGGAGGTACCGAAGGGCGACCATTTGCGCCGCCGCTTCGGCAAGGTCGCAGGCGATCTGCACACCAGTGGGAGTAGGCGCTGACACGACAGAATTGTACATGGGCTGCGAACGCTGAACAGCCCTACAGCTCCGTTGGCAAGCCTCCCAACGGCCGCGTGGCCTAGACCTGGCTGGCGCTACCGGCCCAGAAGGGGGCACGGAGTTCGCGCTTGAGTACCTTGCCGCTGCCGGTCTTGGGTAGCTCGTCGATGAACGTGACCGAGCGCGGCACCTTGTAGTGAGCCAGGTGCTCGCGAGCGAAGTCCATCACGTCGTGGTCGGTCAGCGAGCCACCCTCGCGAACCACCACGACAGCGTGCACGGTCTCACCCCACTCCTCGCTGGGCGTGCCGAACACGGCGACCTCCAACACGTCGGCGTGGTGCTCCAGCGCGGCCTCGATCTCGGCCGGATAGATGTTCATGCCACCGGAGATGATCATGTCCTTCTTGCGGTCGCAGATGTAGATGTAGCCCTCGTCATCGCGGTAGGCGATGTCGCCCACCGTCTGATAGCCGTGCTTGCTGTCGGCCAGGAACTTGTCGTGCTGCTTGTAGTAGTCAGCGAACACGCTGGGGCTCTTCACGAACAGCTCGCCGGCGTGCTCCGGCCCGCTACCCAACACCTCGTTGCCATCGTCGTCGAACAGCTTCACTTCCACCATCGGCGCCGGCTTGCCGCACGAGCCCGGCTTGCGCAGTTGGTCCTCCGGGCGCAGCACGCAGTTGACGCCCAGCTCGGTGCTGCCGTACACCTCGAACAGTGAATCCGCAGGGAAGTAGTCGAGGTACATCAGCTTGAGCGCATAGCTCCACGGAGCAGCGTTGGCGATGAGGCGCCGCATCGACGACACGTCGTACTTCGCCTTCACCTCCGCGGGAAGGTTGCACGCCATACGCACCGGCGTCGGCGCGCAGAACGTGGAGGTGACCTTGTACTTCTCGATGAGTCGCAACCAGTCCTCCGCATTGAACTTGCGTTGCAGCACGGTCGTCTGGCCCATCGCCTGTGCCGCGCCGAGGAAGCCACCGGGACCCGAGTGGTAGAGCGGGCCGGTAGGGATGTAGACGTCGTCAGGGGTGTAGCCGATGTGCATCATCAACGCCCCCGCCTGCTCGGCGCCCGAGTTGCCACGGCGCAGCGCACCCTTGGGCTTCCCCGTCGTGCCGCTGGTGTAGATCATGGTTGCGCCAGCCTCGGTGCCCTCAGGGATCTCCGGCTCGGACGGGGCCGCCTCGGCGATCAGCGCGTCGATGTCGGTCATTCCGCCGGGCACCGCGTAGCCCTGCGCCTCGGCATCGAACACCAGGTAGTGCTCGACCTTCGGCAGGTCGCCCCGCACTCGTTCGAACATCGGCGCGAACTCGGCGTCGACATAGACCGTGGTTGCGTCACTGTGGTCGGTGACGTACGTGGCTTCTTCGTCGCTGAGGCGATAGTTCAGCGGTACGGCGGTGACGCCCAGCTTGCGCGCGGCGTTGATCATCAGCACCAGGCCGATGCTGTTCTGACCGCACCACACCACCTTCGAGTCGCCGGGGCGCACGCCCATCTCCAGCAGCACGTTGGCCAACTGGTTGGACTTGGCATTCAGTTCGCTGAACGTCAGCGAGTGAACAGTGCCGTCCGGACGGTCGTCGATCGTCGCCACCTTGTCGGGCTGAGTGAGCGAGTACGCGGTGAGAAAGTCCCCCATGAGAGCACTTCGTATCAGACGAGCGGAGTTCTTCGTGACCCGAAGCGGAAACAGCGCCCCACGCACGAGACGATCACCGAGTGTCGGGCGCGGTTCCTGCGGCTCGTTCATTCACTTCACCGTAGAGCGTCCGCGCCTGCCATGCTGACGGCATGGCACCTCGCATTCTCAACGGCAGCACCGAGCTCAAGGCATCGATCGGCGAACACCTCGGCTACAGCGACTGGATGGAGATCACCCAGGAGCGCGTCAATCAGTTCGCGGAGGCCACTGGCGACCACCAGTGGATCCACATCGACGTCGAGCGCGCAAAGAAGGAAAGCCCGTTCGGCGGGCCCATTGCCCACGGCTACCTGACGCTGTCGCTGGCGCCGGTGCTGCTCCCGCAGGTGGTCATCACCACCGGTTTCTCGATGGGCGTCAACTACGGCTGCAACAAGGTTCGCTTCATGTCGCCTGTGCCCGTTGGCGCCAAGCTACGAATGAGCGCCACCGTGCTCACCGTCGACGACATTGCCGGTGGTGTGCAGACCACCTACCAGCTGACCTTCGAGACCGAAGGTGCCACCAAGCCCAGTTGCGTCGCCGAAGTCATCTTCCGCGCCTACGAATAGCGCTCACGGGTACTCTCCGGGGATGCCAGCGAATCACGTCGCAATTGTCACCGGTGCGAATCATGGGATCGGTGCCGCTGCCGCCGAATGCCTTGCGGCCAACGGTGCGGCTGTCCTGATCGCGTACCTGCGCTGGCGTGTGGTCGACGACCCGAACACGCCCGAGCGGTACCAGCAGAACCGAATGACCGACGGCGACGAGGTTGCCGCGCGCATCAATGCTGCCGGCGGCCAGGCCATCGCGATCGAGGCAGACCTTCTGGATGACACGACGCCGGGGCGACTGTTCGACCTGGCCGAGGCTCAACTCGGGCCGGTCGACATCCTGATCAACAACGCCACCGGATGGGCCAGCGGCGATTCGTTCACGGCTGGTATCACCGACCCCGTCGGCCGCAGCACGCCGGGGGTCACCGGAGCCTTGTTCGACCGCACGTTCGGCGTCGATGCACGGGCAGGTGCACTGATGATCGCAGAGTTCAGTCGCCGGCTGATCGACCGTGACGGTGACTGGGGGCGCATTGTGGGCCTTACATCCGGAAGCTCGATGGGCTTTCCTTCCGAGGTCACCTACGGCGCGGCAAAAGCAGCCCTCGAGAACTACACGATGTCGGCAGCGTTGGAGCTCGGCCGCCGTGGAGTGACCGCCAACATGATTCACCCACCCATCACCGACAGCGGATGGGTGAACGACGCGGTCCGCGGGTTCGCGGCAAATTCCATCGATCACTTCCACGTGGCCGAGCCCGTCGAGGTTGGCCGCGTCATTGCCTGGCTGTGCAGCGACGACGCACGAATGGTCATGGGCAACCTCATTCGGATGCGGTAGTGATGCCCCCACCCACTCTCTACGTCGGCTGCCCGATTTGGGCACAGCGCTCGTGGGTCGGTCGCTTTCTTCCCGCGGACACTGCCACCGGGAGCGAGCTTCATGCGTACAGCCGGCTGCTGAACGCAGTCGAGGGCAACGCCACCTTCTAGGCCGCGCCCACACCGGTGATCGTCTCCCGCTGGCGCGACCAAGCGCTACCCGGGTTTCGATTCGTGTTCAAAGCACCCAAGCACATCACCCATGACCGACGCCTTCGTTGCATCGACGTTGAACTGAGAGCTTTCTGCCAGCTGATGGAGCCATTGGGCGATCTGGTCGGTGGGTTCACTCTGCAGCTGCCCGCTTCGTTCGGGCCTGACGATGTCGGCGCGTTGGACCAGACGCTGCGCCAGCGATCAGAGGCCTGGCGTTGGTCGGTGGAAGTACGCCACGCCGCATTCTTCACCGGCACTGGCCGCACAACGCTCGATTCCATGCTCAGCCGTCACGGAGTAGAGCGCGTGCTGCTGGACACCGAGTCGCTGTTCTCACATCCGCCGCTCACAGACGACGGTCGCGAAGAATGGGAGCAGAAGCCACGAGTTCCCGCGCTACACGAGCCGCTGACCGAGAGCCCGATCGTGCGATTCATCGGCAGCGACGACCCAGTCGTCACCGTCGCTGGGATTGCCCATTGGCAGCCGATCGTCGCCAAGTGGCTGCGAGAAGGCCGCACCCCAACAGTGTTCCTCCACACCCCCGACAACACAGGCACACCAGCGTTGGCCCTCGCCTTCCATCAGGTGCTGACACGTCTTGTCGACGACCTCGCGCCGCTGCCCGCACCGCTACCCCTCCACACCCACGAGCAACGATCGCTGTTCTAGGTGATCCGAGTGGGCACTCGCACCCCGGAGTGGGAGTACCCACTCGAATGGCGGCGAGGCACTCGCATTGGTTGCGAGGCACTCGCATTGGTTGCGATGCACTCGCATTGGTTGCGAGGCACTCGCTTTGGTTGCGAGGCACTCGCACCGGCGGCGAGGCACTCGCACTGCGTTCAGCGGAAGTTGGGCATGACTCTGGCGGCGAAGAGCTCGAGCGTCTCGGTGCTGGGATAGTCCGAGCACCAGGGGGTGAAACCGGTGCAGCCGAGATCGATGTAGGTCTGGATCTTCTCGCAGACCTGCTCGGGGGTTCCCACCAGGTTGCCGTCGCGCCAGCTCTCCAGCGGCTCGCCCCAGAAGCTGCGGCTTCCTGCCTCCTCGAGCTCGGCCTCGGTGTCGCGCACGAACACCTCGGGGCTCCAGGTCTTGCGAATCGTGGACTCGTCGCGTCCGACAGCGGCGCAGTGGCCCTTCAAGATCTCGCGCTTGCGTGCCCATTCGTCGGGCTTACCGCCGAAGTTCGAACAGTCCGCGTAGCGAGCGACGGCTCGCAACGTGAGCTGTTCGCCGCCACCACCGATCCAGATGGGCGGATGCGGTGATTGCAGCGGCTTGGGGTCGCACTGCGCCCGCTGCAATGAGTAGTACTTCCCGTCGAACGACGTCTCGGGTTCGGTCCACATGCTGCGCACGATCTGCACCGTCTCGGCCATCATGCCGATGCGGTCCTTCGGCCGGCGAAACTCGAAGCCATAGCCCTTGTACTCGTTCTCGTACCAGCCGGCGCCGATACCCCAGTCCAGCCGCCCGCCACTGATCACATCGACGGTGGACGTGATCTTGGCCAACACGCTGGGCTCGCGATAGCTGTTGCAACCCACCATCTGCCCGAGGCGAATGCGTGACGTGCGCTGGCTGATGGCGGCCATCGTGGTCCAACACTCGAACACGGCCTCGTTGGCCGGCTTGGGAACGTTGTGGAAGTGGTCGTAGACCCACAGGCTGTCGTAGCCGAGTTCCTCGATGCGCACGGCGATGTCGACAGCCGTCTGCCACTTCGCAGCGGCCCCATCGATCGACGCCAACTCCATCTTCCACCCCTGCGGCATGAACATGCCGAAGAGCACCTTGTCGACGTCACGCGTGTCGACGATCTCATGGGGAGTTGATTGAGGAATGGTCATAGGGCGAACCTAGTCGGGCCGAGTCGGGCATCGACCCCGCCCCACGACGAGCGCACGATGCGTGACATGCGACACATGCCGCCTACGGTTCAGTTCATGAGTTCCCCTCAGTTTTCGGTCGCCGAGGTACATGAGGCGATCGCCGCCGGTCGCCCCGACGAGGTCTGCCTGGTCTACCGCGACCGGCGCCTGACGTGGGCCGAGTTGACCAACCGTACTCGCCGCCTCGCCAACCACCTGATTGCGCAGGGTCTCGGCTGCCATACCGAGCGCGACCAACTGCAGGGCCACGAAAGTGGGCAGGACCACCTGGCCATCTACCTCCACAATGGCAACGAGTACTTGGAGGCAATGCTCGGCTCGTTCAAGGCCCGCGTGGCGCCGTTCAACGTCAACTATCGTTACGTGGCCGAGGAGCTGCAGTACCTGCTCGACGACTCGCAGGCCACCGCCGTCGTCGTCCACAGTCAGTTCACGCCCACACTCGCCGAGGTGCTGCCCGACCTACCGAAGCTTCGGGTCATCCTTCAGGTCGACGATGGCTCCGGCCTGCCGTTACTGCCCGGCGCGGTTTGGTACGAGGAAGCGCTGGGCGCCGCCTCTGCCGAGCGCCCCGCGGTCGAGTGGAGCGCCGACGACCTCTACATCCTCTACACCGGCGGCACCACCGGCATGCCCAAGGGCGTGCTGTGGCGCAACGCCGATGCCAACGTGGAGTGCTTCGGGGGCAGCAAGGCCGACAACCTCGATGCCATCATCGCCGAGGCAACGGGTGGCCTGAAGGCACTGCTCGCTCCCCCATTCATGCACGGCGCCGGCCACTGGATGAGCTTTCGGGCGTGGAACACGGGTGGCACGGTATTCGTGCAGACCAACACCGAGCGCCTCGACCCCGACGACATCTGGTCGATGGTGCAGCGTGAGCAGCTCAACTTCCTGCTCATCGTCGGCGATGCATTCGGCCGCCCACTGCTCGATCAGCTCGACACGACCGCCTACGACCTGTCGTCGCTGACCGTTCTGCTCTCGGGTGGCGCACCACTGAGCGCCGGCCTCAAGGAGCAGTTCCTCGCGCACCTTCCCACCCTCATGATCGTCGACGGGTTGGGCTCGTCCGAGGCCGGCGGGCAACTGTCGCACGTGTCGGTCGGCGCCGGTGCGACGACAGGCACCTTCCCGATCAGCCCGGGGAACCACGTGCTCGGCGACGATCTTACGAGCGAGCTTGCGGCAGGAGATGAGGAGCTGGGTTGGCTGGCCAAGAGCGGCCGCCTGGCTCTCGGCTACCTCGGCGATGCCGCGAAGACGGCGCGCACGTACCCAGTCGTCGACGGAGTCCGTTACGCGGTGCCGGGCGACCGCGCCCGACTCAGAGTCGACGGCATCATCGAGCTGCACGGTCGCGATTCGGTCACCATCAATTCCGGTGGTGAGAAGATCTTCGCCGAGGAGGTCGAGGCGGCCATCAAGGCACACCCGGCGGTGTACGACTGTGTCGTCGCAGGTCGGCCCAGCGAACGATGGGGCAACGAGGTGGTGGCCATCGTGCGCGTGCGCGAAGGGTATGAGGTCGACGATGAAGGCCTTCGCGCCGAAGCGGAACACCACATCGCGCGCTACAAGCTGCCCAAGGCGTTCGTATATGTCACCGATGTCGTGCGCAGCCCTGCCGGAAAAGCCGACTACCGCTGGGCCAAGCAGACAGCGGTAGAAGCCGCTACCTGATCGAGTCGTTACCTGATCGGGTCGATCGGCGTGATGATGCCGAACGCCTGCTCCAGCACTTCCGCCGCATTGAGGCAGGTGAGGTCAGAGAACCGACGGCCGATCAGCTGCGCGCCCACGGGCATGCCACCTGCCATTCCGACAGGAACGACCGCCGCCGGCAGACCGAGCAGGTTCGGCGGCAGCACAGGACTAATCTGTTCGAGCACGGCCTGCGCTGCCGCCACCGACACGACATCGGCACCGATCTCGAACGGCGGTTGCGTCCACGTCGGCATCAGCAACACGTCGTACTCGGTGAGGAAGTCGTGCCACTCGCGATCAACCGCGTTGCGCTCGCCGAACGCAAGCATCAGTGTCGCAACATCGATGGCCGGATAGACCTCGTCGGCGAAGCCCAAGAAACGCTTCCCGTCCTCCCCCATCACCATCTCCAGCAGCGGGCGCTGCACGCGCAGCTCCTCGTTGAGAATCAGCCCCCACAGTTCTACGGCTCGTGCGAAGGATGCCGGTACCGCCTCCGCGACATGCGCACCGGCGTTGGAGAACGCGTCTGCCGCACTCTGGATCGCGCTCGCGACTTCCGAGTGTGTCGAACCCGCAGGAGGCGCCGTACAGACGGCAACACGCAACGCCCGGCCCTCGGCACGGTCGGTCAATACGACAGGCACGGCGCGCGGATCTCGGTCGTGTGCGCCCGCAATGGTCAGCAGACCGACGCGCACGTCGGCGACATGGCGCGCCATCGGCCCATCCGTCAGCATCAGCTGGGCGGCGATACCCGGGTCTTGCGGAGGAATCTCCGTCGCCCACGGCACCACACCCGTGGTCGGCTTGATCGAGGTGATTCCACAGCAGGTGGCCGGGTTGCGCAGCGAGCCACCGATGTCATTGCCGAAGCCCAGCGGCGACATACCGCTGGCCAGGGCAGACCCTTCGCCACCGCTGGATCCGCCAGTGGTGCGTGTGGGGTGCCACGGGTTGTGCGTCACGCCGTGTAGCGACGACTCGGTAGTGACGCGCAGGCCAAGGTCGGGCAAGTTGGTGCGGCCGATGGGAATTGCGCCGGCGCCACGTACGCGCTGCACGAGTGGCGCGTCAGTGGGCGATACCGCTTCAGCGAGGAACGCAATCGCCTGGGTCGTCGGCGTGCCTGCCAGGTCGATGTTCTCCTTGATGGTCACCGGCACACCGTGCAGCGCACCCAGCGAGTCGCCGGCCGCCACTGCCCGGTCGGCGGCATCGGCGGCCGCCAACGAGTCGTCGTCCCAGCGCCGAACGACCGCGTTGAGGTGCGGGTTGACCTCGTCGATGCGAGCGAGGTGAGCGGCCACCACTTCACGACTGGACACCTCCTTGCGGGAGATCAGTCCCGCCAGTTCCAGTGCACCCTTGCGCCACAGTTCGTCGGTCATGTCCCGATGTTGCCATACGACGCGTGCCGCAGTTCACCCGTAGTTCGCGACGGACCGTCTCACGGTTGCCGCCGGCTGGTCGTAGTCTCGTTCTCGT
>JBBQMG010000072.1:0-19627 GCA_038328705.1 Acidimicrobiales bacterium
AGCGCGGTGCGCACATGCCCAGCGGCATACATCTCGACCTTGTCTGTCGGCTCGACGAGTTCACTGGCGAGGTCGCTCGGCTGGTAGCGCTCGGGGCCGGGCTTGCCCATCCACTGCGTCACGAACCGTACGGCTCGATCGCCAACCTGACGGACCCGGATGGTAACCAGTTCGATCTCTGTGCCTATCGGCCCTGACGCGACCGTGTCCCGACGCGATAGAACCTCCGGGTGCACGTACTGATCGACAACCCGGTTCTGCTGCTGTTCGTCGTGATCGGCGTCGGTGGCGCACTGGGCAGCGTGCGTGTGAAGGGTGTTGCGCTCGGCCCGGCGGCCGCGCTGTTCGTCGGGTTGGCCGTCTCCGCCTACGACGACCGCCTGGCCAACACACCCGCCATCGTGTCCTCGATCGGGCTGGCGCTGTTCATCTACACGGTCGGACTGGCCTCGGGGCCATCGTTCCTGGCTGAGCTTCGCCGCGGAGGCGCGAAGGTGCTGGTCGGTGTCACGGCGTTGCTGGCACTCTTCACCGTCGCACTCGCAGGGGTCGGTCAGCTCTTCGGCTTCGATGCCGGGGAGCGTGCCGGACTGTTCGCCGGCTCGCTCACGAACACACCCGCACTCTCCGCGGCACTGCAGACACTGGGCAAGCAGGTGACGGCGGGTGCGGTCACCGACCCGGTGGTCGGCTACTCGCTTGCGTATCCGTTCGGGGTTCTGATGATGCTGTTCGCCGCACAGTGGTCGCTGCGTAGGCGCCGCTCCCCGTCAATGGCCGCGAGCGCAACCAGCGCGCCCGCTACTCGCAACACCACCAGCGCCACGGTTCGGGTGGAGCGAGCCGACCTTCCCCCGCTTGGCGAGCTGCGTCACTGGCAGGGTTCGCACGTGGCCTTCTCGCGATACGAACACGAGGGCCAGGTGGAGCTGGCGACCACTGACATACTGCTCGTGCCCGGCGACCTCTGTGTGGTGATTGGCGCACCCGACGAAGTCGAACGGTTCATTGCATGGGCCGGTGAGCGCAGCACCCGCCATCTTGCCCTCGATCGCACCACCTTCGACTTCCGTCGGATCTCGGTCTCCAACAGGGCATTGGCGGGAGTGCACCTTCGCGAACTGGACTTGGAAGGCCGCTTCGGTGCAACGGTGACGCGGGTTCGTCGCGGCGACAGCGACGTCGTTGCCGACCTCGACTTCGTCCTACGTCTCGGCGATCGGCTGCGAGTGGTTGGACCATCCAGTCGTCTGCCGGAAGTCGCTGTGCTGCTGGGCGATTCGGACCGGGGGCTCGGAGAGGTCGATGCAATGGGATTCGCGATCGGCATGTCGATCGGTTTGCTCATCGGTCTGATCTCGATCCCGCTGCCCGGTGGCGGCTCGGTGCAGCTGGGTGTTGGTGGTGGCCCGCTGATTGCCGGCCTCGTGCTCGGGACGTTCTCGCGTACCGGTCGCATCACCTGGCAAGTGCCGCATGCAGCCAACCTGACGCTGCGCCAGCTCGGCATCTTGATCTTCCTCGCTTCGGTCGGCATTCGATCCGGCGCTACATTTGCCGATGCTGCGGGTACCGCGGTGGGCGCACGCCTTGCGCTCGCTGCGCTGATCGTGACGGTCGTGTTGGCGTTGGCCAGTGTGCTGTTGATGCGGATTCTGGGCAGCGAGCCCGAGTCGGCTGCCGGCCAGATTGCGGGCATCGAGACCCAGCCGGCCGTGCATGCCTATGCGTCCGAGAGCACCGAAGGCGACGAACGGGTCGATGCCGGCTACGCCCTCGTGCTGCCGCTGGCCATGATCCTCAAACTGATATTTGTCCAGCTGCTGATCTGACGCTGGACGGCCAGCCGGACGGCGCGCAAAGGGGGCGCCGGCCGCGGCCGACGCCCCCTTCGACGTACGACTTCAGTTGTCGAATTCGATCAGAGTTTGATCGAGGGATCGAGGAACTCGTTGGTGACGATGTCCTCGGCCTTGAGGCCCTCCTTGGGCGGGCTGTCCTTGGCGGTGTAGACCGGCGTCGCCTTTGCGATGAGGTCGTTGACACGAGCCATGTCGAAGCTGCCCATCACACCATCGGCGCCGTTGGCAACGAGGCCGTCAGCCTTGATGGTTGCGACGCCGTAGTCGGCTGCACCCTGGGTGTAGGTCCAACCAAAGTCGGCACCGAACGTGGCTGACGCGTCGAGAATGATGGCGTTGGTCCGTTCGGGAGTGTTGACGTAATCGACACTTGCCTGCTGGATGATCGGTACCAGCTTCTTGAAGCAATCGGAGTACTTGGTGATGTTCTCCGGCTTGGTGGCGATGGACTCGGCGTAGTTCTTCCAGCCGACATCGTTGATGTACTGGTACTTGACTTCCTTGCCCCAGTCCTTCAGCTCGTTCTTGTAGAGGTACGGCTCGGCCGAGCCGAAGCCCTGCTGCGCCGACTTGCCCTCGTCGGTGACGAACAGGCTCGGATCGCCGGTGTACGAGCCGTCGACCTGTTCCTTGGAGAGCACACCTGTGGCGGTGAAGAAGTCCATGTAAGCCGCGCCGCCGAAGTAACGCACCTTCACGTTGGCCTTGCCGAGGCCGGCAATGTCAGTGACGTCGGGGTACGTCGCCGGATCCCACATGATCATCTGCGGGTTCTTCTCGAAGCCCGACTCGATGGCCACGGTGGGGAATGTTGCCGAGTTCTGGATGGCCTCGTCGGTGTACACGTAGCCGAGGAGGATGTCCTCGTTCTGGTACATGATCGACGTGACGCTCTGGAAGTTCTGCGCTGCACCACCGGACTGGACGGAGATCTTGACACCCGTGTCGGCGCCGGTGGCGTCGATCAACGGGCCGGTGACGATGGCCTTGGCCTTGTCGATCGTGTAGCCCGCGCCGACCATCTGGTACAGGAAGCCGTGCTCGGCTTCGGGCATCCAGTCGGTCTGAATGGTGACAGTCTCCGGGCAAATGCCGGCAAGTGCCCCAGCGGCGCCGGCGGGCGCCGTTGAGTCGCTGGCAGGCATCGTGGTCTCGCTGGCGGGCGTCGTGGCGTTGCTACTGGTGCTGGTCGCGTCGTCGCCGCAAGCTGCGAGCACGAATGCTGCGAGCACGGGAAGCGCGAGCAGCTTGCTGCTGCGTCGGTTAATCATGTGGGCTCCTTTGTAGTTGTTCACGCTGGGTTCAGGAGGCTGCGAGCAGCCTCGGGTTGGATTGTGGATCTGGTGGCTGGTGGTTCAGCGAGTCGATTCATGCCAATGACCCACCACGATCTTGGTGAGCCATCCGAAGAACAAGAAGACGGTGATGCCCAGCAGGGCCACCAGGACGAGGCCGCCGTAGATCAAAGGGAACTTGATCTTCTGCCGGTACTCCTCGATGACGATTCCGATGCCAGGGTTGCCTCCAGACCGGAAGAACTGTTCACCGACAACGGCACCGATGACGGAGAGGCCGGCCGCGATGCGAAAGCCGGTGAAGATGGCAGGCATTGCGGATGGGAGCTGCAGCTTGAAGAGTCGCGTGGGCCGCGATACTCCGCTGAGCGTGAACAGATCGTGCTGGCCCTTGTCGGCCGACAGCAACCCGAACAAGGTGTTGCTGGCAACCGGGAAGATGGAGATCATCACGCAGACGAAGATTCGGGGCTGCAGGCCGAAGGGAAAGATTGCCGCGATGACGGGCACGATCGCCAGCACCGGCGTGGCCTGCAAGGCGACGAGGTACGGGTACACCGCTCGCTCCGCCCATTTGGCTCTGGCCATGATGACGGCAAGGGACATCCCCACCACAATGGTGATGATCAACCCAACGCCGGCCACGAACGCAGTCCATGCAAGGCCGTGGAGCAGCTTGGAACGCGGGCCGGAGGTGAGGAAGGCCTGATCGACAACGGTGAACGGAGAAGGGATCAGGAAGCCAGGCTTGTCGAACAACAATCGCAAGCCGCTCTCGTGCATCCATTGCCACAGCGCGATGAACAGCACGAACAGGGCCAACGGCCCGAACACTGTGCTCCATTCGAAGCGATCGGTGGGCGTGGGCGGGGGCGCATCGAGGATTGCGTCCTCCACGGCGCCGGCGTCGGTGCCCGGAACGATGAACGGGGAAGGGAGGGTGTTCATGCGTGCGCTCCGCGCAGTTGGAGGGAGATCTCGCCGGAGAGGCGTGCAAACTCCGGGTTGAATCGCAGCTCGGGCACACGTGGGTACTCGAAGGGCACCTTGAACTCGGCGATGATGCGGCCCGGACGGGCGCTCATCACCAGGACACGTGTGGACAGGAAGACGGCCTCGCTGATGGAGTGGGTGATGAACAATCCAGCGAAGCGCTCACGACCGAACAGTCCGATGACTTCGTCGTTGAGTCGCTCACGAGTGATCTCGTCGACCGCACCGAACGGCTCGTCGAAGAGAAAAACCTTCGGATCGAGCACCAGGGTGCGCGCCAGCGATGCCCGCATCTTCATACCGCCCGAGAGTTGCTTGGGATACTTGCGTTCGAAGCCGGCGAGGCCGACCAGCTTGACGCTGGCTTGGGCACGGCGCCGGCGTTCAGCCTTTGGTATACCTTGCAGCTCGGCCAGCAACTCCACGTTGCGCAGCACGTTACGCCACTGCAACAGCGTGGCGTCCTGGAACACGTATCCGACCTTCGTACGATCGACCATGACCGAGCCGGTGGTGGGTGGGTTGAGGCCCGATGCGATTTTCAGCAGTGTGCTCTTGCCGCAGCCCGATGGGCCAACGACGGTGACGAACTCGCCCGGTGACACGTCGAAGCTGGTCTCGCTGAGTGCATGCGTGCCGTCGGGGTAGACCATCGAAACCCCGTTGAAGCTCAGTGCTGGAGCAGTACTCATCTGGGCAACCATAGTGGGTGCACCCGTTTCTGCATGCGCCGCGTGGTTCATCAGTGCATCACCATTCCGCCGCTGACATTCATTGCCTGACCTGTGCAGTATCGGGCCTGGTCAGAGGCCAAGAAGAGGGCCATATCGGCCACCTCCCCGGGCTCCGCACAGCGGCCCAACGGCGACATCGCAGACCACTTGGCAACCATCTCCGGCGTACGCGTGGCGGCGCCCATCTCGGTGAGTACATAGCCCGGACAGATGCAGTTCACCCGAATACCGTGCTCGCCCAGCTCGATGGCCGAAACACGGGTGAGGCTGATGACAGCGGCCTTCGACGCGGCGTAGTGCGCCTGGTTCGGTGAGCCCATCTTGCCGCCCATGCTGGCCATGTTGATGATGGAGCCACCGCCCTGTGCGGAGTCGATCATCGCCCGCGCGGCCACCTGCGTGGTCAGCAACATCGCGCGTACGTTGATGTCGAACGTGCGGTCCCAGTCATCGACTGTGATGTCGAGCAGCGGCGCCATGTGCAGGATGCCAGCGTTGTTGACCAGCACGTCGATGCCGCCGAGTGTGTCGATTGCGGTCTGCGTGACCTGGCGGGCGCTGGCGGGGTCGATGAGATCGACGTCGAGTGCCACGGCGCCGAGTCGTTCGGCCGTTGCCCTGCACTGATCGCTTTCGCGGTCGAGGAGAGCGAGGCTCGCGCCTTCGGCGGCGAACGTCTCCGCAATGGCGGCACCAATTCCGCGCGCCGCCCCGGTGATGAGGACTCGCCTGCCGGCGAGGCGGCCTGCTGCGGGGGCATCGCGTTCGGTCACCATGACGTCCAGCATCGTAGGACAGCGATTGTTACCACCGGCGCGGAGTGGTGTGAACACTCTGTTTCGTGATCAGCTGGCCCTCTCCACCGTTTGTGCACTTTCGATCGCCAGGCGGCGAAAACTGCACAAACGCTGGGTTCAGGGGGTGACGATCTGCCCGGCTTTGATGACGACTCTCGTGACAGGGGCGAAGGCAATTGCCTCGCGGACCGTCTCTGCCGGAAGTATTACCAGGTCAGCGACATCGCCCAGTGAGGCGCCGGCGGCGCCCACACCCATCATGCGGCGGACCGCGCTGCTGACCATGCCGTATGCGTCGGGCGGGAGGACATGGCCGGCCATGATCATCAGCGACGCCGTCTCCAGACAGTCGCCGCGACCGACTGGATTGAACGGGTCCTGCAGGTTGTCGGCACCGGCGGCAACGTTGACTCCCGCCACTGCCAGTGGGCCGACCGGGGCCAGCGCCCGCGGGGTGCCAATGCGATGCTCACGGCCCTGCAGGAACAGGTTGCTGCTGGGCAGCGCAACGACCGAGATGCTGGCCGCAGCCAGCTTTTCGGCAACGCGTTGCTGAACCGCCTCCGGTTGCATCACCAGGCTGACGCAGTGGCTGGCGGCCACCCCATGGGGGAAGCCGGTGCGCAATACTCGATCGGCCAGGTCCTCCAGTGCGAAGCGGGTGGGGTCCAACGTCTCGTCGGTGTGCAGGTCGACGGGCAGTCCGGCCTCGGCGGCCATCGTCAGGAAGCTGTCGTTGGCCGCCGCCGGATCGTCCTCCAGGTGCGGGCAACCACCGATGCCGTCGATACCGAGCGCAAGGGCGTCGCGCAGCAGCGCCCTCTGTTGGGCGCCGGCAGAGCCGACGCTGGGCCAGCCGCAGAGCGCGAAGATCTCGATGCTGACCAGACCTGCGAGACGGTCGCGCACCCGCAGGAGCGCGTTGATGGATGTGAGCCCGTTGGCCTCGGTGAGGTCTGCGTGCGTGCGAATCGCGGTGGCGCCATTGGCGGCGATGAGGCGCGCTGCGCGCTCGGCGCGTACTTCGGTGTCGGCCTCGGTGATGCGGTCGCGGGCGGCTTCGATGTTGAATATCGCGCCCATCAGGTCGCCCGTGGGGTTCGGCACCGTTTCGGCGAGGAAGGCCTTGTCGAGGTGCGCGTGCGCTTCTGCCATGGCGGGCAGCACCAGTCGGTGAGCTGCGTCGAGCGTCATCGCGCCGATGGCCGGTTCGGCACTGACGACGCCGTCCACGATGTGCACGGTGGTGACGGTGCCATCGGCGAGCAGCGCATTGGTGATGGTGAGATCAGCCACCGGCAACCGACCCCACTCGCGCTCGCGGATCACTGGCGCCCGCCCAGAAGCCGTTGGCGTCGCGGATGATGACCTGCGCGTGGCCGAAGCCGCTGTCGTATTCGGGTAACACGCTGACCCTGTGTCCGCGTGCCGTCAGTGCCGCGGCCCAACCCGGCGGAGCATGGCCTTCGATCTCGACGATGGGGCCGCTCGGTGTTGTCCACGTGTCGAAGCCGGTGGTGGGGCCCGCAAGCGCCCAGCGGCCGGCGTGCATGGCCACCGCTGGGCACTGCTCGTAGTGGAACAGGCGAGCGGCGAGTTGCAAGAGAATTTGGGGCTGCGCGTCGCCACCCATGGTGCCGAACACCGCCGCCAGTTGGCCGTCGCGGGTGGCGAGTGCCGGGGAGAGTGTGTGTGGTGGGCGAGTGCGCGGCATCAGCTCGGCGGGGTGGCCAGGTTCGAGGTTGAAGCCGAGACCACGGTTGTGCAGGTTGATCTGCGTGTTGGGTTCGACCAGCCAGGACCCGAAACCGGAGGCGTTCGACTGGATCAGCGAGACGCCCATTCCGCCCGAATCGGTGGTGCAGAGGTAGGTGGTGTCGCCCTGCCGTGAGGGCATCGGCCAGTCCGCCGCCCGTTCGGTGTTCAGTAGATCTGCGCGGGCGGCAATCGACTCGAGCAGCGCAGGGCCATCGGCGGCGGCATGCAGGGCTGACGGCCGATCGAAGCCGGCGACCTTCGCAGCTTCGATGAGAAGGTGCGCGGTGTGTTCGTCGTTCGGGTCCATCGGCAGCGTGAGGTCGCTGGCGAGCGCGGCTGCACCCAACGTGAGGTAGCCCTGCGAGTTGGGTGGAATGGTCCACAGGCCGACACCCCAGGCATTTGCAGTCAGGGGAGTGATCCACTCCGCTTGGCTGCGGGCAAGGTCGGCGGCGGTGAACCAGCCGGCACCGAGCTCGCGCAGGCCGGCGCCGAAGTCACCCTCGTAGAAAGCGTTGCGCCCATCCGCGGCAACTGCGCGTAGGGCAGTAGCGACTCCCGGTCGACGAACGCGATCGCCCGGCCGACGGGCTTGACTGCACAGCTCGCTCAGGTTCTCGCGACCCTGTGGGTCCAACCGGGAGATGGACCCGACCAGAAGCGCGCTGGCGGGAAAGCCATCTTCCGCGAGAGCGATGGCCGGTGCGAGCAGCGTTGCCAGCGGCAGGTTTCCGAAGCGGTCGTGAAGCGCAATCCAACCGTCGACACAACCGGGGATGGTCACCGTGCGGATGTCGTGGCGAAAGGGCATCACGGTGTGGCCGTCGGCTCGAACGGCCTCGGCGCTCGCCGCGCTGCCGGAGCGACCGCTCGAGTTCAGCGCGTGCACTGTCGAACCGTCATGGATGAGCGCGAAGAGATCGCCACCCATCCCGCACAAGTGGGGTGCGACGACGGCCATGGCGGTGTTGGTCGCGATCGCGGCATCGACGGCGTTACCGCCAGCCGTGAGGATCGCGAGGCCGGCCTGGGTTGCGAGGGCGTCGGCGCTGGCAACCATGTGGTTCGGGGCGCGGGTGGTGTTGAACGGTGCGCTCATCGCCAGATGCCTCTGGTCTCGAACACGTCCTTCAGTACCAGTGGTTTGTCAGTCATGATGCCGTCGACTCCGAGGTCGAGCAGCCGGTGCATTTCGACAGGCTCATCAATAGTCCAGACATGCACCTTGATGCCCAACGCTTGTGCCTTTGCGAGGAACTTCTCATTGACCACCGTGAGGGGGCCTTGGCTCACCGGCACCTGTGCGGCGTTGGCTTCGGCGCGGCGCGGTCTGGCGAAGCGGAGAGAGGCGACGCCCATCGGAGCCAGCGCAGTGCACAGCTTGTCGCCGAGCAACGCCTTCAGCTTCCGCATCCGCTTGTCACTGAAGGCACCGACGCAGACGCGGTCGAGGGCGTCGCAACGAGTGAGCGCAGCAACGAGTGCGGCTACGGCGGTGTCGGTCTTGCAGTCGATGTTGACGCGCAAGTCGGGCCACGTTGCGAGCATGTCCTCGAGTAAGGGGATCGGAGCGGCACCGTCGACGAGCGCCGACTTCACCGTGCTCCACGGCAGATCGCTGATGCGGCCGGAGCGGCCGCATGTCCGACTGAGATCGTTGTCGTGAAACGCGACCAGTACTCCGTCAGCGGTGACCTGTACGTCGGTTTCCACGTATCGGTAGCCGGCATCCACCGCGTACTGGAACGCCGGCATCGTGTTCTCCGGTACGTCGCTGGCACCGCCGCGGTGAGCGAATGGAATCGGCCCATCCCATTCGAGGTAGGGGTGAAGGCGCGCACTCATCTGGACCAGTATCGTCGCAAACATGACCGACGTGATCACTGTCCGCTCGCCCTACGACGATTCCGTCATCGGTGAGATCCCTGCGCAGAACGCAGCCGACGTGGATCGGGCGGTGGCGATCGCGAAAGCGGCACTGCATTCGAACCCGCTGCCGCTGTGGAAGCGGGCCGAGATTCTCGACCGTGCCGCTGCCCGATTGACGGAGCGCCGGGAGGAGTTCGCGCAGATCGTCGCCCGGGAAGCGGCCAAACCGATCAAGACTGCGCGGGTCGAAGCCGAGCGGGCCGCAGGCACGTTCCAGTTCGCTGCCGCTGAGGCCCGCAAGCTGAGCGGCGAGATGATTCCGCTCGATGCCATCCCCGCCGGTGAGGGGAAGTTGGGCTTCACGCTGCGCATCCCGATCGGCGTCGTTGGTGCGATCGCACCCTTCAACTTTCCGCTGAACCTGGTGGTGCACAAGGTCGGCCCCGCCATCGCGGCTGGTTGCCCGGTGGTGCTCAAGCCCGCCAGTCAGACTCCGTTCAGCAGCATCGCCCTGGCCCAGATGCTGATCGAGGAGTGCGGGTTGCCGCCCGAGTACCTGCAGGTCATCACCGGTGGGGGTGGCACTGTTGGCAACGCGATCGTTGACCATCCGGACGTTGCGCTCATCACGTTCACCGGCTCGCCGGAAGTCGGTTGGGGCATTCGGGCGCGGGCGCCGCGCAAGCGGGTAGGGCTCGAACTGGGCAACAACGCACCGTGCATCATCGAAGCCGACGGCGACTGGCGTACCGCGGCCGCCAAGATCAAGATGGCCGGCTTCAGCCACGCCGGGCAGAGCTGCATCAGCACGCAGCGCGTTTTGGTGCATCGCTCGATCGCCGATGAGTTCACCGTTGCGTTGGTGGAACACGTCAACACGTTGGTGGTGGGCGATCCGATGGATGAGGCCACCGATGTGTCGGCGCTCATCTCGCGCAGCGAGCGCGACCGAGTTGCCTCGTGGGTGGAGGAAGCTCGCGCTGCGGGTGCCACCGTCGCTACGGGTGGAGCGTTGACCGCCGATGGTGTGCTGCTGCCGACCGTGATTGCGAACGCGACGCCTGACCTGAAGGTTTGTTCGCAGGAGGTTTTCGGTCCGGTCGTCGCAGTGACCGCGTACGACACGTTGGACGAAGCGATTGCCCTTGCCAACGACACCAAGTTCGGTCTCCAGGCGGCCATCTTCACCTCCGACATCGCCAAGGCACTGCTCGCAGTCAAGTCGCTCGACTTCGGTGGCGTGCTGGTGAACGAGGTGCCCACCTGGCGTGCCGACCAACAGCCGTACGGCGGCCTGCGCGACAGTGGCAACACCCGCGAGGGCCCGGCGTTCAGCGTCAAGGAGATGACCGAGATCCGCATGGTCGTGCTGTCGTCGTGACGGGTCGGTCGCTTCGTTGGGGAGTCTTGGGTGGGTCGAGCCACATCTACCGCAAAAGCCTTCTGCCGGCGTTCTCATCGGCCGGCCACACGATTGTCGCCGAGCCAGGTCGTGAGGGCGAATCGCTGGTGCCGTATGAGGCTATGTTGGCCCGCGACGATGTCGACGCGGTGTACAACCCGCTGCCCAACTACCTGCACGCGGAGTGGACGCACAAGGCGCTCGATGCCGGCAAGCACGTGCTCTGCGAGAAGCCGCTGACGCTCTCGCCGGCCGACACGGCGGAAGTGTTCGACCACGCCGAGTCTGCAGGGCTGACGGTGCTCGAAGCGTACATGTGGCCGCACCATCCGCGAGCGCGCCGCCTGTTACAGCTGGCTCGCAGCGGCGACCTTGGTTGGTTGCAGAACGGGCGAGCCTCGTTCAGTTGGCCGATGGACATGGCTGGAGGCGACCACCGGTTGGACCTGCGTGGTGCGGGCGCACTGTTCGACGTAGGTATTTACTGCCTTGCGCCGTTCATGCTGATGGCCCGCCGCAACGCTGTCGTCGTAGGGGCCAACGCAGTCCGCAACATGGCCGGAGTCGATGTGGCGATGACCGGTTGGGTGGACTGGGGCGCCGGTTTCGGCAGCTCGTTCGCGGTCTCCTTCGAAGCACCGCCGCATCGTTCGATGGCCGTCACCGGCAGCGAAGCCGTGGTCACGGTTCCCGGATGGTATGCGCCAGGTCCGTCGGAGCCCAGCGAGCTGATCCTCGAACGGCGCGACGGCGCCGTCGAGACGCTGGCGTGTGAAGGCGGCGATGCTTACGCCGACATGGTTCGCCACTTCGCCGACGTCGTCGGTGGCGAAGCCGAGCCAGTCTTCGGTCGAGCTGAGAGCGAACGCCTCGCCGACGTCCTGCAACGCCTGCACATGGCCAGCGCCCACTGAGCACCCCACCGCCGCCGCCGCCGCCGCCACCACCGGCCCCTGTCCCGGCCCCTGTCCCGGCCCCTGCCCTCCCCCTGCTGGTGACACGGATTCGCCCGCCCATTTGCGCGCGCAAAAGGTTTCTGGGTGGGAACCGTCCCACAAACGAATCTGGGTGTCTCCAGTTCCGGATTCCGGGACTGGAGACACCCAGGTCCGAGCATCGAGCCGTCGCTAAGGTCGAATTACCAGCGGCCCAGCGGTCGCGCCTGGGGTGACCGCCGTGAAAATGGCGTCGCAACACGTCGTAGGCTGCACAGCGTGGAGATGGGACCACTGCGTGCACTGAAAGGTGAAGGTTGGCGGCCGTTGGCCGCCGACCTGGTTCTGCACCACCTCCGTCCGCTGGTGGCGGTGATCGACAAGAACGGTGTGTTCGTCGACGCGTGGGGTGCGCACGGTGCGTTCCTCGGTTACCGGCCGGCGGACCTCATCGGTCGCCCGTCGCTCGAGATCGTTGCCCCGGCTGAGCAGGAGATGGTGTTGACCGTGTTTCGGCAGGCCGCCGAGCGTGCCGACTTCAGCGTGGACATGCCGGTGCCGTTCCCGTTGACGCTGATCACGGCTGCAGGCACCACCGCACTGGTCGACGTGAGCGCGGTGGCCGTACGTGACCACGCCTCGTTTCAAGGTTGGGTGCTCAGCTTTGTGCCCCATTCCGCCCGGTCCGCGCCCACTGACGCACTCGAGGCGTTGATGCGGGGCGGTTCGATCGACGAGGTGCTCACACGTTGCGCGGACGGACTCGTGGGTGACCGAACTGATAGCCGCCACCTTGTGGGGTGCGTGTTGAGCGAGCCCTCGCACGGTCGCTTCACCCGCCTGCATGGTCGCACGATCAGCGCCCCGATGCGGTCGGCCGTGCGCGAACTGATGGATGCCGGTGATGCGCCGTGGCCCGCTCTGCCGGCGAGTGGCGTGGCGTTGTTCGGCCTCGACGAGCTGCCGACATCGCTCGCTGCGTTGGCGCGGGCCGAGCGTTTCGAGGGGATGATGGTGGTGCCGATCGGCGTTGCGGGCCTGCCTGCCGCGGTACTCGTCGCGTTCGTTTCGCCGCTGCGACGGCCCCTGCCCGGCTTCGTGCGCCAACTATTGGACCACCTGGCGGGTGTCACCGCGCTGGCCCTCACCCATCAACGTTCGAACGACGAACTGCACCTCGCGGCGCGGCGCGACTCGCTGACCGGTGTGGCCAACCGGCGCGCATTCGACGAGCTGGTGTCGAATGGCGACCCGGCGCTGATCACGGTGCTGTACATCGACCTCGACGAATTCAAAGCGATCAACGATGAGTATGGCCACGGGTGTGGCGATCGAGTGCTCATCGAGGTTGCTCGCCGGATCGGCACCGTATGTGGCCCGTCTGGTGTGGTTGCGAGGCTGGGTGGCGACGAGTTCGCGTTGGTGCTCTTCGGCATCGACGTCGACGGAGCGCGGGCCATCGGTGAACGGGTTGTCTCGTCGGTGAGCGAGCCGCTGCCTCAAGGCTGCGGAACCGCCGCCGTCACCGCCAGCGCGGGCCTCGCTGCCGGAAGCACGTACGTGAGAGTTCGCGACGTTCTCGGCGCGGCAGACCGTGCACTGCTCGATGCAAAGCGCGCGGGACGCAACCGATTGGCCGTCGCGGAGTAGCCGACCGGTTCAAATGCTGCGTCCGGCGGCCTTCCAGTATTCGTCCTTCAGCAGGCGCTTGTAGAGCTTGCCGGTGGGATGGCGGGGGAGTTCCTCGCGGAAGTCGATGGTGCGCGGGCACTTCACGTCGGCCAGCTGCGAGCGGCAGAACGCGATGAGTTCCCGGGACAACGCAGCAGCCTCCTCATCCGACGCAGGCATGTCGACGGGCTGGACAACCGCCTTCACTTCTTCGCCGAAGTCGTCGTTCGGTACGCCGAAGACTGCAACGTCGATCACCTTGGGATGCGTGACCAACACGTTCTCCGCCTCCTGCGGGTAGATGTTCACGCCACCCGAGATGATCATGTACGCCTTGCGATCGGTGAGATACAGGAAGTTGTCGGCATCGAGGAATCCGACGTCGCCGAGCGTGCTCCACGGCTGGGTGGGGTGACGCGAGCTCTTCGTCTTCTCGGCATCGTTGTGGTACTCGAACTGGGCGCCGCCCTCGAAGTAGACGGTGCCCGACTCGCCCTGCGGCAGGTCTTCACCTTCCTCGCCGCATATGTGCAGCACGCAGCCGATGGGAGTGCCCACCGTGCCCGGGTGCGCCAACCATTGCAGGCTGTTGCAGTACACGAAGCCGTTGCCCTCGGTGCCCGCGTAGTACTCGTGGATGATGGGGCCGAACCACTCGATCATCTGCTGCTTCACCGGCACCGGGCACGGGGCGGCAGCGTGGATGACGCACTGCAGCGACGACACATCGTACCTCGGGCGCACCTCTGCGGGCAGCTTCAGCATGCGGATGAACATGGTGGGCACGACCTGGCTGACCGTGGCCTGATGCTCTTGAACGAGCGCCAAATACTGCTCAGGGTCGAAGTGTTCCATCGCCACAACAGTGGCGCCCAACTGCTGCGCAGCCATGCAGAAGCGCAGCGGAGCAGCGTGGTAGAACGGCGCGGGGGAGAGGTACACGCTCTCACCGGTGACACCGAACAGCAGCGACAGCAACGGTGAAACTCCGTTGGCGGTGGTCTCCAACGGCTGGGGAACGAACGCACGTGACACGCCCTTCGGCTGGCCGGTGGTGCCCGACGAGTACAGCATGTCGAGGCCGGCAATGCGCTCGCCCGGGAGCGGTGTCGCTGGCTGGTCGGCGACCGCCGACTCGTACGAGTCGTAACCGTCGACCACGCCATCGAGCATCAGTCGCAAGCCGACGTTGGCGGTGGTGGGAACGATCTCAGTGGCCTGGTCTGCCTTGTAGTGCGAGGTGATGAACACCTTCGCCGCACAGTCGTTGATGATGTAGCTGAGCTCGCCACTGGTGAGCCGGCTGGACGTACAGGTGTAGACCGCGCCGGCGTAGTGGCAGCCCCACACGACCTCCATGTAGCGGTCGTGGTTCTCCATGCAGATGGCCACATGGTCGCCCGCATTCACGCCTGCAGCTCGCAGCAAATGGCTGAGCCGGTTGGCCGCCGCATCGAGCTGCGCGAACGTCTGCGTGTAGCCGCTGCCGCCCATGACGATGGCGGGCTTGTCGGGATGAGTGTTCAGGAACGCGCCAGGAAACATGGCGGCGAACGTAGCCGACGGTACCTTCACGGCATGGATCCGGCGGCCCGCTTCGCAGAACTGGTCAATCGACCAGCATCGGAGACCCATCTCGACATGATGGCGGCCCTCATCGGAGCTGCCTTCGACACCGGTAACGGAGCCGGGGCCGAGACGGCGGAAGCGCTCGTCGGCCAGGTCATCGTTGGTCTCGACCACCTTGCTGATGAGTGTGCTCCATCGTTCGACTCCATCCTCGCTGCGCTCTTCATGTCGGGTCGGCTGGCCGGAAACCGAGCCGACTACGGCGACCCCTCGAACTCGTATCTGCACCGCGTGCTGACCACCGGGCTGGGAATTCCCATCACGCTCAGTGTGTGCGCCATGGAAGTCGGCCGGCGGCTGGATGTGCCGATTCAGGGAATCGGCCTTCCTGGCCACTTTCTCATCATGTGCGACGGCGAGTATGCCGACCCGTTCCACGGCGGCCGCCGCTACAGCGCTGATGAGCTCGAGCCGGCCTGGCACCGCATCACCGGCATTCCCGGCGACTTGGAGCGGCGCTTCGTGCAGCCCACCCACACTCGTTCGATCTTGCTGAGAATGCTCAACAACCTGAAGAACATCCTGGTGGCGATGGACGAGCCAGGCCCGCTGCGCGTGCTCGCCACGCTGCGCGGCGCCTTTCCGGAGTTGGCGCAGGAGCGAGCAGAACACGCCCGTTGGCTGCGACACTGGAACTGATGATCGACCAAGTCCTCAAGCGGTCCCTCGGGCAGATGATGCATGGCGTGCAAGTTGTCGGCGCCCACCACGATGGAGTGAGCCGGGCGTACTGCAGCCACTGGGTCAGCCAGGTCAGTTTCGAGGAACCGATCCTGATGGCCAGCGTGTCGCCGAAGCACGACACGTATCCGCTGTTGGTGGCGACAGGCCAGTTCGCTGTCAGTGTGCTGGCCGGTGATCAAGTCGCAGCAGGCCAGTACTTCTCGTATCCGGGTCGCAAGTTCCGCTATCTGGCGGACGAGTTCCTTGTGAAGTTCCCCGGCACTGAACTGCCCGTGGTGCGCGATGCAATCGCATGGTTGCAGTGCCAGGTCTTCGACACGAAGGAGATGGCCGATCATGTGCTCTTCTTCGCCCGCGTCGTGGCGGTGCAGCCGGGTCGGCTGAAGGAGCCACCGTTGCTGTACTCCAGTCGTCTGGGCTGGCGCATTGCCGGCGACAAGGCCCGCGAGCCAGGCGTGTCGATCCGCGATGGTCTTCTGGAGCGGCTAGCCGCGCTCGGGATTGCCGAGGAAGAAGAGCCAGAGGGAGACGAGTGATGACGACATTGACCGCCGGCACGCCGTTGGAAGCACCGCACTTTCCCGTTGGTCGCCGCACCATTTCGCTCGTCGATCCGGCTCGGGATGGCCGAACGCTCGCCGTCGATCTCTGGTACCCGGCGGCGCCGTCCGATGCCGAGCCGTCGATCTACGAGGTGTTCCCGGGCGTTGCGTTTGCTGGCGCCGCGGCACAGCACGATGCTCCCGCACTCCACGGCCAGTTTCCGCTCGTGGTGTTGTCGCACGGTCGTACGGGGATGCGGCTCTCGTATTCACTGGTCTGCGAGGCGCTCGCGGCTCGCGGCGCTGTTGTCGTGTCGTCGGAACACCCCGGCGACACGCTCTTCGACTGGCTGACGGGCACGCAGTCCGACGACCGCACCAACGAGGTCAACCGTGTCGCCGATGCGCATCTCGTACTGAACGCGTTGCTCGAGGGTCACCCGGCCGCGCCAGCTGACGTCGTCAAGTCGATCGACCACGACCGGGTCGCGTTGGCCGGCCACTCTTACGGTGCATACACCGCGTTTGCGGTCGCAGCCGGCAGCAGGGGAGTTGCCCCCCATCCGGCTGTGCGAGCAATCATCGGCTTTCAGGCGTACACGCGGTCGATGAGCGATGAGCTGTTGGCGCGGATCTGCGTCCCTGCGCTCTTGATCGTCTCCGAGGAGGACCAGGTGACCCCGGTTACGGTCGACGCCGATCGACCGTGGGCGCTGCTGGCCGGTGAGCCCACCTGGCGGCTCGACCTTGCTGGTGCTGGGCACCAGGCCATCAGTGACATCGCTCTCTACGCGGAACTCGCTGATCACATTGCCGAGCTGCCGGACCTCGTTCGGGAGTACCTCCGCTACACCGCCGCCGGTTCGCACGAGGCGCACGGTCGCGGGTGGCGCGAGGTGGAGCAGCTGCAGGTGGCTGCAGCGTGGGCGTTCCTGCAGGTTGTCCTCGACATCGATGCCGCTGCCGGTGACGCTGCCGCAGAGACGCTCGCGGGCCTGCCCGGCCTGACCCTCCACCGCCGCTGAGGTTGCCGCCCGCTTCGGCTTCGCAGGCGCTCGGCAACTATCGTCGAACCCAATCTGCGCTGGTCGTTCCGCTCGCGCCCCCAAAGATCCGGAGTCATCAATGACTGTCATCGACACCCCGCTCAACACCGACGAGCAACTGGTCAGCGACCTGGTCGATGCACTGCTGGCCGAGTTCCCACCGAAGGAGACCGACGTCGTCACCTTTCTGGGGGCGCAGTTCGACAAGGGCCTGGCCTGGGTTAATTTCCCGGTCGGTCACGGCGGGCTCGAACTCAACCCGAAGCTGCAGAAGCTGGTCAACGAGCGCATCTACGCGCAGGGCGCACCGAACCCGATGTACCGCAACCCGATCGGCCACGGCATGTGCGGCCCGACGGTTGCCGTGTGGGGCAGCGAGGAGCAGAAGGCGCGCTACCTGCGCCCGCTGTTCACCGGCGAGGAGGTCTGGTGCCAGCTGTTCAGCGAGCCCGGGTCTGGCAGCGACTTCGCCGGCCTGTCCAGCAAGGGCGTCAAGGACGGCGGCGAGTGGATCGTCAACGGCCAGAAAGTGTGGACCACCCTGGCCCACCTCTCGCGCTGGGGTCTGCTGGTCGTGCGCACGAATCCGGAGGCTGTCAAGCACGCTGGCCTCACCGCTTTCGTCGTGGACATGCACGACGCCAACGTGCAGACGCTGCCGCTGCGCCAGATGACCGGCGAGGCTGAGTTCAATGAGGTCTTCTTCACCGACACCCGTATCGCCGAGAAGGAAATGTTGGGTCAGCCCGGCGACGGGTGGCGTGTCTCGCTGACCACGCTGATGAACGAGCGCCAGTCCATCGGTGGCTCCATCCCGCAGCGCGGTTCGGGCACCATTGCCAACCTGATGCTCGAGTGGGCGAAGGCGCCGGAGTGGAAGAAGGATGCCGCCACCCGCGACCAGGTGATGAAGCTGTGGAGCCGTGCCGAGATCCTGCGCCTCACCAACATTCGGGCCAACAACAATCGCAAGATGGGCGACCCAGGGCCGGAAGGCAGCATCAGCAAGATGGCCGGCGCCACGCTGAACCAGGACATCTACGAGTGCCTGGTCAACCTGATGGGTGCCGATGCATTGCTGTACGGCAGCTACGCCATGGTGCGCCCCGAGCACGCAATGGAATATGCCACCCCGCAGAAGGCGTTCCTGCGCAGCCGCGCCAACACGATCGAGGGTGGTACCACGGAAGTGATGCTCAACATCCTCGGCGAGCGTGTGCTGGGCCTGCCCGGCGACGTTCGCGTCGACCGTGAGGTCCCCTGGAGCCAAGTCCCCCGTAACTGAGGGTCCGAGTGCCAGCCCCCCAATCCGAGGGGCAGCCCCCAATCCGAGGGCCAGCCTCCCAATCCGAGGGCCAGCCGTCCAATCGGAGGGCCAGCCGTCCATGCGAGTGGGTACTCGTATCCCGGGGTGCGAGTACCCACTCGCATGAACCTGTGTCACTCGGACCGACGGCCTGGTACTCGGGTAGCCGACGTGCGACTCGGAGATTCAGGCGGTGCCGGTGCCCAGGAGAAGTCCCAGGAAGAGGGCGGCGACGGAGAGCAGCGCGCCCCCTGCGCCACCGAGTGCCTTCGCCAGGGTGGATGAGCCGAACTGATGCACCGCGACGAACACCCCCGCACCGGCGGCGATTGCGATGTGCAGCAGCATCGTGCCCTGGTATGCGGAGGAGGCGTTCGCGATGTCGATGGCCATCACATTCCACATGCCGGTGACAACCAGCACGACGAACGCCGGCCACGCGAGACGGGCGAACGCCTGCGCCACCGGCTTGGTGGCATCGGTTGCCACCCTGCGGAGTACTGGGACAACTCCGGCCAGCGTGAACTGCCCGCCGACCCAGATTGCAGCGGCCAGAACGTGCAGGAACAGGCGGAAAGTGGCGAGCGTGGGGGACAGCATGCGAACAGGTTAGGAACCAACGAGTGTCGCGAGCACATCGCTGGCTGCCAAGCCGCGATCGTCGAACACCGTTGAGAGTTCGACGCGGCCGCCGCTCATTGCAGCTGCAGCGATGCCGATGGCGGCCTGCAGATCGCGGATGTTGCGTGGCGGCGGGAAGTACTCGTCCTCGTCGGTCACTCGCAACAGCTCGACGCCATCGGTCGGCGCGAGTCGGGCGATGACGGCATCCACCAGTTCCTCGGGCGCCGAGGCCCCAGCGGTGACGCCGACCGTGCCGTGCAGATCGTTGGGTAGCTCATCGGCACCGTTGACCCGGAAGACCTGGGCGCAGCCGGCATCGGTGGCCAGCTTCTCCAGCGCACGGGTGTTGGACGAGTTGGCCGAACCGATGACGATGATCGCGTCGCAGCGAGGTGCCATGGCCATCAGCGCCGATTGGCGGTTGGTGGTGGCAAAGCACAGGTCGCTTCGGCCCGGCGCCCACACCTGCGGGTAGCGCTC
>JBBQMG010000073.1:0-19588 GCA_038328705.1 Acidimicrobiales bacterium
TGCCGCCGGGATGTCTCCCCGGTCGTGCGAAACGGCAGCGGGCGGAAGTGGGCTGTCCATCGTGCTGGCCGGAAGGCTGCAGATGGGCGGAAGATCGTGATTGATCGGTGTCTCGGTGATGTCGTGTGTGCGGCCTGTTCGCAGTGCTGCCTCTTCCTCCTCTGTTGTTGTCGTGAATGCTGTCGAGCTCGTGAATTGCTTGTCGTGAACCGCGCGAATCACTCGCTACCGGCCAGGTCCGGGCCGGTGAGCTGGGTGGTGCCGTTGTCGTCGATCAGCGCGAAACGTTGCGGCGACCAGAGCTCGAGGCGGTCGAAGCTGCCGGCGACGGTGACCGGCTCGCCGAGCGCGAGGTCGGCGTAGTCGCGAAGTTGCTCGTCGAGGTTGACGCGGCCCTGCTTGTCGAGCGACACGAGAATTGCGGAGGAGGCCAGCGCGCGCAGTTGGTTTCGACTGACCTCGCCAAGGCGGACGCGAGCCGCCATTGCTTCGGCTTCCTCCTCGAAGGTTGCCGACGGGACGACCGTGACGCACTTGTCCTGACCCTTGGCCAGGTAGCAGTGCTCGCCGAGGCGGTCGCGAAAGGTTGCTGGCATCGCAAGGCGGCCCTTGTCGTCGAGTTGCCGTTCGAAAGCCCCTACGAACAACACCTCGCCACACCACCTCTCGTTGACTCGGCACCTGCCTGTGAGAACGCAGATCCCGGCGGCGCACGCCCGAGATCCCCACGAGCCCCCATTCTGGCCCCCATCGACCACCAGAGTCAACCATTTATCCCCATTTCGCGCCACTCATCGCCAAACTTCACCGGCGACCATGCCAAAACGGCTGTACAGCAATGATTTACGGACCGGAAGTAACCAATTGCTCGAGCGTCGAGCGCAGTTCGGCACCGGCAACGCCGGCTGGCTGCGCTGCCGCAGCGATGTCGCCAGCGATCGGCCGAGGCCCGCCGACCAGAGCAACGACCAGTTCAGGGCGCCACCGGAGATGGCACATGGACTGGAATCGTGCGTACTCGCGGGTGCGACGTTGCGAGACGCCGACCAGTTTCGAGGGGCCGGCCATCACCTCGCCCGTGCCGACCCCCGCGAAACAGACCTGCCGCGACCACTTCGTAGTGACCAGTCCCCCGCGATGAACGTCGCCGGCAACTCCCAGCTCTATCAAGGCCCGCTGCCACAGCTCGCCCACCCAGATCATCGCCTGCGCGACATCAGCCAGCCACAGCGGATCGCTTGCGGGAATCACCAGGTCGAGCCAGACGAACTCGTCGGGCAGCAGCAGGACCGCTCCCCCGCCACTGCGCCGACGAACCACGTCGACCCCCAACGCGCCAGCCACCCGGCGGTCGACGTTGCTGTCGGGTTGCGCGGAACCCAACACCAGCGTCGGCTGCTCCACGGTGTGAAAGGTCGCCGACCGCCGAGCCGCCGGATCCACCGAGTGGAACGCTCCGGCATCGCCGCTCGATTCCACCACCGTCCACTCGCCATTCATCGGTTTCAGCGTACGCCGACCCCTATCCACCCAAGTGACGCGCTTTCGCGCCTGTGAACCAGCTCACGGGAACAACAACGCGTCACTTCGCCGGCGACGACGCCGCCGTGGCGAAGTGACGCGCTCTCTTGGCTGTGAGGCAGGTCCTGGGGCCCACACCGTGTCAGTTCGGCGGCGACGGCAGCTGCCATGGGCTAGCTGGCGCGGGCCAGGTACGGCTTCCACTCCTCGGGGACGAGGGTGACGGCGGCGGCAACCCAGGCCTGCTCTCGCGGGGCGCGAGGTGGCCTTGCCAGCCACATGCCTGCCTCCGCGGGTGTGCGATCGCGCTTGCGCAGGTTGCACGGCCGGCACGCGGCAGCCACGTTCTCCCACGTGTGCTGGCCACCTCGGGAGCGGGGCACGACGTGGTCCAGCGAGTCGGCAAAGCCGCCGCAGTACTGGCAGCAATAGTTGTCGCGAGCGAAGAGCGCCCGACGAGACATTGCGGTGCGGCGGGCGTAGGGCACCTTGACGACGTACCGCAGCCGCACCACCGATGGGCTGGGGATGGCGAGCCGCTCGGAATGCAGCAGGCTGCCATCGTCGGCGATGAGATCGGCCTTGTCGGCGAGGACAAGGCATACGGCCCGAAATGCAGGCACGACCGAGAGCGGCTCGTAGGTGGCGTTCAACACGAGTGCGCTTCTCATAGGCGGGGAACCTAGCGAACTCGCAGCGGCAATATCTGCCGGTTAACCAGTGCTGCCTGTGGTGGCAGGGCGACCGGTGGCAGGGCGACCGGTGGCAGGGCGACCGGTGGCAGGGCGACCGGTGGCAGGGCGACCGGTGGCAGGGCGACCGGTGGCAGGGCGACCGGTGGCAGGGCGACCGGTGGCAGGGCGACTGCTGGCTGGGTGCGCATCATGAGGCGGCCGCGTCGTGGTGTTGGCACCATGCGAGGTAGTTCAGCACATCGCCGGGCTCGATGCGATGATCTGCGCTGCCGTATTGCGTGACCATTCGGAACGCAAGGTAGTCGCGGCTGGGCACCGGCAGGAACGGGCGATGCTTCCACCAGCCGCGTGGCGTCGTGCGGCGCCACTGCCGAATCGCAGTACCCCACAACCGCGGACGGCCGGCGACGGCGACGATCACGGGCACGACGCCACTGACGCCAGACCCCTGGATCACACGCGTGGTTCTTTGGGCAGACCCAACACCATCTCGCCGATGATGTTGCGCTGCACCTGCGACGAGCCGGCGTAGATGGTGCCGGCGCGAGCGTTGAGGAAGGTACCGACCCAGCTCCATGTGCTGTTGGGCGCACCGGCGTCGTCGGCGCTGAACGCACTGGATGGACGGCGTCCCGTGGGTGTCATGGCCTCGGCGCCGATGATGTCGACGGCCAGCTCGGTGATCTCTTTGTGGTACTCGCTCCAATAGAGCTTCGAGATCGCTGCGTCGGGGCCAGGGTGGTGGCCAGCAAGGAACTGCGTGAGCACGCGCATGCCGTTGAAGCGCATGATCTGAACCTTCGCATAACACTGGGCCAGCCGTTGGCGGATACGTGGGTCGTCGGCGACGCCGTACTCCTTGGCCAACAGCAGTAGCCGGTCGACTTCGGCCTGGAACCGGATGGGGCCGGTAGCGGCGGCTTCACCGCGTTCGAAGCCGAGCAGGGTCATTGCGACAGCCCAGCCGTTGTTGAGCCCGCCGATGACGTCGCCCTTGGGCGCGGTGGCGTCGGTGTAGAAGACCTCGTTGAACTCGCTCTCGCCGCTGATCATGCGGATGGGGCGAACTTCGATACCCGGCTGACGCATGTCGACAAGGATGAACGAGATGCCCTTGTGGCGCGGCGCATCCGGGTCGGTGCGGGCAAGGGTGAAGATGTGGTCGGCAAGGTGACCGGCGCTGGTCCAGATCTTCTGACCGTTGAGAATCCACTGGTCGCCGTCGAGCTGCGCCTTCAGGCCCAGGTTGCTGAGGTCGCTACCGGCGTTGGGTTCGCTGTATCCCTGGCACCACACGTCGTCACCGCTGAGAATGCGCGGCAGATAGTGCGCCTTCTGCTCGTCGGTACCCCACTGCAGCAGGGTGTTGCCCAGCATCTGGATGCCGAAAACGTCGTTGGGGCCGCCGGTGGGCACGCCCGCCTTGGCGAACTCTTCGCCGATGATGACCTGCTCGAGGGCGGACAGACCGCCACCTCCATAGGCAACCGGCCAACCGGGTGCGAGGTAGCCGGCGGCGTAGAGCGTCTTGCGCCACTCGGTGACGAAGTCGACCAGTTCCTGGCCGTCGAGCCTGCCCATGCCGCCCCAATTGGTGGGGAGCTTCTCGGCGAGGAAGGCATGAACCTTCTCGCGGTAGGCCTCGGCGTCAGCGGTGTACTTCGGATGCATCCCGCGATGTTACCGGTCGGTACGGGCAAGGGCAGCAGCGCCGACGAGGGAAGCCAGTTGGCCGAGACCCGCAGGCACCACCTTGAAGCCCTGAAGGAACGCGAGGCGAGCGCGCTGGTCCAGCTCCGACTGTGCGGCACCGAAGAACGGCTCGCCGAAACCGAGGGCCACAGAACCGCCGATGACCGCCAGCTTCAAGTCGCAAATTGCACCGAGCGAGGCCAACGCGCGGCCCGTCAGAATGCCAGTGCGCTCGACGATGCTCTGCGGCGCACGCTGCGGCGGACGACCGGTCTCCTCCTCGATGGCGCGCCCGCTGCAATAGGCCTCCATGCAGCCTTTGCCACCGCAGGTGCAGTTGCGGCCGTCGGGCTCGACGACCATGTGGCCTATATGGCCTGCGTTACCCAGCCGGCCCTCCAGCAACCGCCCGCCGCTGACGATCCCTCCGCCGACGCCGGCACCCATGACCACTGCGGCAAAGTTGTCCACACCGACGGCGGCCCCACACCAGGCTTCACCGAGTGCAACAGTCTTCGCATTGTTGTCCACCACGGTTGGCAGCAGGGTGAGCGCCTCGACTTCAGCGGCGAGCGGGAACGCCTTCCACGACGGAATGTACAGCGGCGTCACCGTGCGATCGGCAGGGTTCATCGGTCCGCCGCAACCGACGCCACAACCCACCGGACGGGTGGGAGCCGCAGCCATCACCCGCAGCACCAGCCGCGACAACGCCGGCCAAACTTCGCGTTGGGGCGTCGCGATTCGGTCGCGCACCAGTACATCGCCCGTTTCGCTGACCACGGCCGCCGCCAACTTGGCGCCTCCGACGTCAATAGCGAGGTAGCAGATGCTCACGTCAACGACCGTAGCGGCCAGGCTGCCACCAACAGTGTCGCGGTCAACTTTGCCGCTCCTGAACGCCAACCACCTGCGAGTGCGTCTACCCTTCCAGCCGTGACGGCAGCTCCTACCGAATACACCCCCAGCCCCGGCCCCCCCTCCGAGTCAGCGAGCCGGCCCTCGCCGACGTTCGCGCAGCTCTTCGACGCGATTGCGGGCAACGTGTCCTCCGTTGTGCATGGCAAGCGCGATGCAGTCGAGTTGGCCGTGATGTGTCTGCTCGCCGAAGGGCATCTACTGATCGAGGACGTGCCCGGCGTGGGTAAGACCAGTCTGGCCAAGGCGCTGGCTGCGTCCATCGACTGCACATGGAAGCGGGTGCAGTTCACTCCCGACCTGCTGCCCACCGACCTTGTGGGTGTCAGCATTTTCCAGCGAGCCAGCGAGAGCTTCGTGTTCCAGCAAGGCCCTCTGTTCGCCAACATCGTGCTGGCCGACGAGATCAACAGGGCATCACCCAAGACGCAGTCGGCGCTGCTGGAGGCAATGGAAGAGCGACAGGTCAGCGCCGACGGCGTCAGCCATCGGCTGCCCAACCCTTTCATGGTGGCCGCGACACAGAACCCCGTCGAGCAGGAAGGCACCTATCGGCTGCCTGAGAGCCAGCTCGATCGTTTTCTGATGCGTCTCTCCCTCGGCTACCCAGGTCGCGATGCCGAGCTTGCGATTCTCGACTCCAATGGCGCCGCCGACGCACTGCACGCACTGCGTCCAGTCGTCAGTACAGCCGAGGTCGTCCAGATGTGTGCGGCGGTACGCACCGTCCACATCGCCGATGTGCTGAAGGGCTACATGGTCGACCTGGCCGAGACCAGCCGCAACCACAACGGCATGCTGCTCGGCCTTTCCCCTCGGGCCACGTTGCAGTTGGCCCGGGCGACCCGATCGCACGCTGCTGCACACGGGCGCGACTACGCCATCCCCGACGACGTCAAGGCTGTTGCCATTGCCGTGCTCGCGCACCGCATCGTGCTGCGCCCGGAAGCTGCCTCACGCGGCCTCACACATGAGGGCGCCATCCACGAGCTTCTTGCGGCGGTTCCCGTGCCGGTGGGCCGCTGATGCCAACCCGCCACGGCTGGGCGATGGTCGTGGCTGCCGCCGCCTCCATCGCTGCTGGCCGCGTGTTCGGCTTGATGGAGTTGTTCGTAGTTGGCGTCGCCCTGTTGGTGACGTTCGGGCTGGCGGTGCTGGTCGTCAACCGGCCGCTCCCCCGCATCGATGTGCGCCGTATCGCTCGCCCGACCACTGTGTCCGTCGGCGAGCCAGCGCGCGTCGATCTTCAGGTTGCCAATCGGTCCCACGTCCGAACCCCCCGGTTGAAGTTGTGGGAACCCGTGGGCGACAAGGGTGGCGCACCGATGCAGCTGGCACCGTTGAGCGCTGGCGAAGCAATCAGCGCGGCCTATCGCGTGCCCACCACCCGTCGCGGAGTGCTGCGCACAGGTCCGCTACGAGCCGAACGAACCGACTCGCTGGGGTTGTGTAAGCGAGCGGTCTGGTTGGCCGGAGCGGGCGAGGTTCTGGTGGTACCCGAGCGGGTGCCGTTGGCCTTTCCCGGCACCGGAAGCTCTGGGCGTTTGGGGCAGCACCTGCGGATGAAAGCATTCGGACAGACCGGCTCAGAGTTTCACTCCCAGCGCGAGTACACCCCGGGCGACGACCTGCGCCGCATCAACTGGAAGACCTCGGCGCGCGCTGGCACGTTGATCGTTCGCGAGACCGCGATGGAAGGCGTGCAGCGATGTGTCGTCGTCCTCGACACAATGGCCGACGGGTACGACGAAGACGGCTTCGAGCGTGCGGTGACCGCCGCCGCCAGCGTGGTTGCTGCCGCCTCGGCCGTTGGAATCGCGACCCGCCTCGTCGCACCCGAGATCGATCTACGCGGCCCGGACGTGGCACCCCAGTCGCTGCGGTGGCTGGCCACAGTGATGCCCGGCACAGAGGTCGTCGACCACACCGCGAGCGGCCGCACCAGCGTCGACGGTCTCGGTCTGCTCGTGGTCGTCACCACGCACGAAACATCCCGCGCCGCCACGACCGCGTTGGCAGCGGCAGGGCCAGACGAGTCGGTCGTCGTCGTCACCACGATGAGCGCGGCGGCTGGCGGCAAGGGTTTCCACGTCGATGGCACGTCTTTGGAGCGCCTTCGCCATGGTTGGAACCAGCTGGTCTTGGGCCGCGCCGGAGCGTTCGCATGAGTCAGCCGACAGCGGAGCCCACCCGGCTCGAGACGGCGCAGATCCCGGCGACCATCTGTGTCACTGCGCTCACGCTGGCCACGGTGATCTCCCTCTCTCGCGTCTTTCCGGACTGGGGGTACCTCAACGACATGGCGTTGGTCGCGCTCGGTACGCATGCGGTCGCGCTCCTGTTACGGGTCGCACGAGCCCATGTGCTCGCTGCGCTACCGGTACTGCTGTTGACCATCGTCGAGCTGATTTCGGCCGTCTACTACAGCGACACGCTCAGCGGCCCGCTACCAACGGGGCGCACGTTCGACGTGATGCGCATCGACTTGCGGCTGGTCATCGAGCAGTTCCCCACTGCCGTCGCTCCGGTGCCCAGCGTCGGGAACTACGCGGTCGTGGGCGCTGCGGCAATCGCCATCTGTGCAGCGCTCGCCGACACCTTCGCGTTTCGTGCGATGGGCCGCATGGAGGCCATCGTGCCCGCCGGGGTGATTTTCATCTTCACCGCCGCGTTGGGCACCGACAACCACCGCATCGGAGTCGCCGCACTCTGGATCGCCACGGCCCTCCTCACTGTTGCGGTGCTGCGCTTCCGCCACACCAACGAGGAAGCCACTTGGATGGGAGCGCGTCGGATGACACTGGCCGCCGCCTTGCCAGCGGTGCTGGTGACCTTCGGTCTCACCGCCGTCGTTGCTGCGGCTGTCGCACCGCGCCTCCCGGGCGCCGGCGAGCGACCACTCGTTGATACTCGCAACCGTCAGGGCAGCGTCACGGAAGTGCTCAGTCCGCTCGTCGACATCGGCGCCCAGATGCGAAATCGCGGCAATCTCGAACTGTTCACGGTGGCATCATCCGACGGTGGGCACTATTGGCGGACGTATGCATCGCCGCTGTACGACGATGGCCAGTGGAGCCCGCTGGCGGAAGACCTCGAATCGATGGGGGATCGCAGCAGCGAGGTGCTGCTGCCGGGTCCCGTCACGTCGCAGACCATCCGTATCCTGGCCCTGGGCAACCACAACGTGCCGGCCGCGTTTCATCCCGTTTCGGTGTCGCCCGCCGACCTTCGGTGGACCGAGCAGACCCAGATGCTGTTGCTGCCCGATATGGACCTGCAGACCGGCGACAGTATTGATGTGCAGTCAATGGTGCCGCGCCCGACGGTCGATCAGTTGGTCAACGCCACCGTCGACGATGCACCCGATGGCAGTCTTGACCTACCCGGTGGCCTCCCGCAGTTGGCGAAGGACGAGGCGCTAGCAGCAACGGCCGGGGCCGTGACGCCGTACCAGAAGGCACTGGCGTTGCAGAACTATTTCCGCAACAACTTCAACTACGACCTCGACGTGCAATACGGCAACAGCTACGACGCAATCGAAGCATTCCTTCGTGGCCGCAGTGGTTTCTGCCAGCACTTTGCCGGCACGTTCGGTGTGATGGCGCGTTACCTCGGGCTTCCCACGCGGATGGCCGTCGGCTTCACTCCAGGCGACCTGCGAGCCGACGGTCTGTTCCATGTGTACGGTCGGCATGCGCACGCGTGGCCCGAGGTGTGGTTCGACGGCATCGGCTGGGTTCCGTTCGAGCCAACGCCCGGTCGCGGCAGTCCCGATGCCACGGACTACACCAACGTGCCGCCAGCGCAGTTCACCGGCACCAGCGGTGACGGTGGGGCGACGCAACAGTCCACACCACAGACCGTCCCCGAGCGCAACCCGGGCGATCCGGAAGCGTCGACCACAGTGCCCGGCGGTGTTCGTCCCGGCGGCTCGGGTGGCGCCACCACCATCACGCTCACTAGCGGCTCGGCCGGCGGCGGCTCGCCCGGCGGCCCGACAGTGCCGCTGGTGATTGCGGGGGTCGCTGCCGCGTTGCTTGCCTGGGTGGTCTTCGCACCACGGGTGATTCGCGCACTGTCGCAGCGACACAACCACACCCCACGTGACCGTGTGATCGGGGCTTGGCAGCAAACCCTTGGAGCGCTCTCCTTTGCCGGGGCACCTGCGCTGGGAGGCGAGACACCGCTCGAATACGCGGACCTTTCGGAGCGCGCCACCGGCGCCGACCACCGCGCACTGCGCGAGATGGCGGTGCACGTCACCCGCGCCGTCTACGCACCGCGTGACATCGACGAACAAACGGCAGCGCGTTGTGAGCTACTCGCCGGCGAAGTTTCCGCCGTGTGTCGCGAGCGAACACCCACTCAGGTGCGAGTGAAGGCGCTGTTCGACCCACGGTTGATGCGTCGCCGCTTCGCCAACTGAACAATTGGTTCCAAGGCGATAGTCCGACGATGCAGCTTCGGCGCAACCAGCGTTAGTCGTCGGCGCGAGAACGTGGCGGCGCACCGAAGCGACCGCGCATCGATTCCGACAGATGGTTGAGGCCGGATTCGCTGAGCGTGCGAGCGTGGCGTTCGGCGAACAGCGCCGCAACAACTGCGCCGACGAACATCACGAACGACAGGTACGGGCTGACCGACAAGAACGCAATGGTGAGCACCAAGCACACCACCGCCGCCGCGCTAGAGAGGAACAGAACCCGACGACTTCCGCCGCCGACAGAGTGCAGATTTCGACCAAAACCAGGGTCGCGCTGCAACTGCTCTTCGATCTGGCGAAGAATCCTCTGTTCGTCTTCCGATAGCGGCATGACAAGCTCCTCGGCGTGGCCTACGTGCATCTTCGCACGATTCCTCGCGCGAGACAACGCGTGCGCACCTTCGTTCATCAGGACTTTTCCTGATCCGGCCCCCACTGCTGCGCGCCGCGCCGCACCAGGCGCAGGCCGTCGGCACCGACGGCGCTACTCGGGCCGATTGCGGATGAGCCGAATCGGCTGCGGATCGCATCCATCGTCTCCTCTGCGGCCTGCCATTCCTGGTCACCAGCAGGGACAGAATCGAACAGGTCGTCCAACGACATCTGCTGCGCGGCGGCTCCGAAGTTTCTGGCGCTGACACCCAGCAAACGCACGCCCCGCGACGGATCGACAGCTTCCAGTAGTGGCCGCACGGCACTGACTATTCCGTGGGCGGTCGCAATCGGGGACGGCAGTGTGATGGCTCGGCTGATCGTGTTGAAATCGGTGAACCGAACCTTCAGCGAGAACGTCCGAGCCGCCACCTCTTGCGCACGCAGACGTCCGGCGACGCCGTCCGCCATGCGCACCAACTCCCGCAGCAGTTCGGCGTGGGTGTGACGATCCGTACTGAAGGTCTCCTCATGACCTATTGATTTCATGGCCCTGTCGACCTCGACCGCCCGATCGTCGATGGCCCATGCCAGCCGGAACAGATGCTCACCGTGCGCCTTTCCCAGCGCGGCAACCAACGTCGGCTCATCCAGTTCCGCGAGGTCGCGAACAGTACGAACACCCAATCTGGTCAGGCGTTCCAGCGTCGCGGGGCCCACGCCCCACAGCGCCTTGACCGGCAGTGGATGCAAAAACGCCAGTTCCTCGCCGGGGCGGACTTCCCACACTCCCCTACCCTCCACGACTCCCGCCGGTGCCGCCTTTGGCTTGGCTGCAACTGACGCCAACTTGGCGATGAACTTGCTGGGGGCGACACCAACGGAACATCGCAGATCCAGTTGCTGCCAGATCTGTTCGCGCAGGTGGGCGGCGATGTCGGTGCCGCTGCCGAACAATCGCAGCGAGCCGGTGACGTCGAGGGACGCTTCGTCGAGGGAGAGCGGCTCGATGATTGGAGTGACCGACTGGAAGATCTCTTGTACTTGTGCGCTGACCTGCGCGTACAGGTCGTGGTCACCGGGCAGGAACACCGCGTGCGGGCACATACGACGTGCCTGAGTAGATGGCATTGCCGAGTGGAGGCCGAATCGGCGGGCCTCGTAGGAGGCAGCGGCGATAACGCCACGTGAACCGGTACCACCGACGACTACTGGCTGGCCGCGCAGGTCCGGTCGCCGACGCAACTCCACACTGACGTAGAACGCGTCCATGTCCACGTGCAGGATCGTTCGCGTCTGCGGCCCGCTCATCCGCTCCGCCGGAACCTAGAGCAGGCGTTCGATACGAGCATTGCGTCGCTCGGCACCGCGGAGCACGAATTGGTAAGAGTCGTTGACGGCACCGGAAAGCCACCCGGTCACCGGTGCATGCACCCAGGGCGGGCTGGCCTTGAGCAGGTCCGTTGCCTCGACCGACGACGCATGGCGCACTTGCTCGACAATGCCATCTGGGTCGGCGATGAGCACGTCACCGTCAACCGCGGCAACTTCCCAGGCTTCCACCTTCAGCCGCCAACCCATGTCGGGAGCGTCGACCGTGACCGTGTAGCAACACTGCGCCCATGAGCGCACGACCAGCCCCGTCTCCTCGCGCACCTCACGGGCCAGGCCCTCGAGCACGGTCTCACCTTCGTCGATGACCCCGCCTGGCGGCGTCCACTCCACGGAGCGGTCGCGCCGCCGGTTGCTCACCAAAACCAGCCCGTCGCCGTGGCGAATCAGTGCGCCACCCACCGTCCAATGGCGCATCGGTCAACGACCGTCGGATCGGCGAGAGCGGCGGCCACGGAAATCGTTGATCCACAGCTTCATCACCAGCAGCAGGGCTTCTCGAATGATGCTGCCCGACATCTTGGACACACCCTCGGTGCGGTCCTGAAAGCTGATCGGGAACTCGACGATCTTGCCGCCGGCGCTGACCAGGCGATAAGTCATCTCCACCTGAAAGCCGTAGCCATCTGCTTCGACAGACTCGAACTCCATGCGCTCCAGGGCCGCCGAGCTGTATGCCCTGTATCCGGCCGTGGCATCGTTGACCGCGAGACCTAGGACGCCGGCCGCATAGCGGTTTCCCCATCGGGACAACATTCGCCGCCGTCGCGGCCAGTTGACGGTTTGACCGCCCGGCACGTACCGACTGCCGATTGCGAGATCTGCGCCGTGCTCGACGTTCGAAATCAGCGCTGGGAGGACCGCGGGATCGTGCGAGAGGTCGGCGTCCATCTGCACGCAGATCTTTGCGCCATCGTCGATGGCCTTGCGCAGTCCGGCGCGGTAGGCATTTCCGAGGCCGTTCTTCTCGAAGCGGCGCAGCACGGTGACGTGGCCGAGTTCTGCGCCGAGCGCCTCGGCTCGATCAGCGGTGCCATCGGGGCTGCCGTCGTCGACGACGAGAATCTGCACCGCGGGCGCCGCGGTCAGCACCTCGCGGATCACCCGCTCGATGTTTTCAACCTCGTTGTACGTAGGAATGACCACGGTGGCACGCACGGTCGCAGAGCCTAGGTCGTCGGGCCTCGCAGAGTGCAGTGAACGGGCCGTTACGCTGGCGGGGTGACCGAATCGGAACTGCCTCTCTCCGCACTTCCCTCCCCCGCAGCTCGCGTTGCCGCCTTCGTCGCCATCCTCGTCGGTGGTCTGGCGGGCGGGCTCATCGGCTTCACGCTCGTCAAGCTGCAATGCAACGGTTCGTGCGCGTCGCCGAAGGGCATCGGTGCTCTGGCTGGCGCACTCATCGCCGCCGGCGGCATGAGCGTGGTCGCGGTCCTGGTGCTGCGAGCAGTCGGTGAGTGGCGCCAGGTCGAGCAGCGCGAGCGTTCTGGTCGCAACGAATGACTCCCGAGACACCGCACGACGAGACACCGCACGACGAGACCCAGCACGACAACAAACACGACAACGACGCACTGTTGCGCCTTGCGACCGATCTGGCGCTGCGGGCAGGCCGTCTTGCTCGCGATGGGCGCGCCGAGCGCGGCATCTCCACCGCCGACACCAAGTCGTCGGTCACCGACATGGTCACAGAGTTCGACAAGGCGAATGAAGCACTCATCGTGGGCGGCATCCTTGCGGCCCGTCCGCATGACGCCATCGTTGGCGAAGAGGGCACCGACACTCCGGGTACCAGCGGGGTGGATTGGCTGATCGATCCAATCGACGGGACCACCAACTTCATGTACGACCTGCCCGGTTGGGCCGTTTCCATCGCGGCGCGCACCGCGGTCGGCACACAGGTCGGGGTGGTCTACGTGCCCGCTACCGACGAGCTCTTCACCGCCACGGCCGGCGGCGGTGCACACCTCAACGGCACGGCCATCTCGTGCAGCACCACCGACGAGGTGTCGTTGGCCTTGGTGGCCACCGGCTTCAGCTACTCGGCCGTCCGTCGCGCACTGCAGGCACAACGGGTAGCGGTGCTGCTGCCCCAGGTGCGCGACCTACGCCGGTTGGGTGCGGCGGCCGCGGACCTGTGCAACCTGGCAGCCGGTCGAGTCGACGTCTACTTCGAGCAATGGCTCGGCCCGTGGGATCTGGCGGCAGGAGAACTGATCGCACGCGAGGCAGGGTGCCTCACCAGCACTCTTGATGGTGGCGTCGTACGTCCCGACTCGGTCATCGCGGCCAACCCGGAGCTGATTGGCCCGATGCGCGCCCTCATCGCGGAAATCGACGTTCAGCTCGGGTTCTAGCCCACCGCACACCGCGGAGGGTCCCCGGCCTGGCATCATGGGGCGGTGGGAACTCGCATCCTTTCGGTCGAAGACGACGAGCGCATCCGTACGGCCGTGAAATTGGCCCTCGAAGACGAGGGCTGGACGGTTGACGAGGCAGGAAGTGGCGAGGAAGCGATCGATCTATTTCATCGGTCACCGCCAGACGTCGTACTGATCGACATCATGCTGCCGGGAATCGACGGTTTCGAACTGTGTCGCACGCTGCGCCGTCATAGCGACGTTCCGATCGTGATGGTCACCGCCCGCAACGACACTCACGACGTTGTCGCCGGGCTGGAGGCAGGTGCTGACGATTACCTCACGAAGCCGTTCGCCCCCAAGGAACTGTCCGCCCGAATTCGCGCGCTGCTGCGCCGCATCCGCCCCATCAGCCCTGGCCACGCCAAGCTCACCTTCGGCGATCTCGAGATCGTTCCCGAGGAAGGCAAAGTGCTGCGGGCCGGCCAGGAACTGCATCTCACCAAGACCGAGTTCCGTCTGCTGTGCGAACTTGCGCAGAACCCCGGCCGCGTATTCAGTCGCGAAAGCCTGCTCGACAAGGTCTGGGGCTACGACTACTTCGGCGACGGTCGATTGGTCGATGTGCACGTCCGACGGTTGCGCACCAAGGTGGAATCAGACCCAGCGAACCCGCGGCATGTGGTCACCGTGCGGGGCCTGGGCTACCGACTGCAGTCGTGACACAGCCAACCACCAGCAGCCTCGCCAACCCTGGCTCGGTCGTCGGCGGCACCGGTACTAGCACTGGCAATCCGGCAGATACCGCTGGACGACTCTCGCGGTGGCGTCAGCGGTGGCGCGAGCTGCAACCCCGCCGGCTCAGCCTCCGCACTCGAATCCTGCTGATGTTCGGCTTCGGCACGCTGTTCCTGTCCTGCTTCCTCGCGGCCGCTGCGTACAGCTTCACGCGCAGCAGCGTCGTCAACCAGCGTGACAAGGCGGCGATCGTGCAGGCCTACCGCAACGCGCAGGTTGCCCAGAACGAACTCGCTGCCAACACGCCCTCCGCGAAACCAGCGATCGACCGGTTGACGGCACTGGGAGTCAACCGTTTTGCGATCAACTATCGCGGCACCTGGAGCGGCGGCAGTTCGGCACAGTACGGCCCGGACAAGATTCCGGTCTTGCTACAGCAACGAGTGATCAATGAGTCGACACCGTCGCGGATGATCACCCGCATCGGCGATCGACCAGTACTGATCATCGGTATTCCGTTGACGGTCACCGATGGCAGCTACTTCGACTTCGTCGCGTTGGACGACGTGTCGAACACCCTCAACAGCGTGCTTCGTAGTCTCCTCTTCGCCGGTTTCATCACCACGCTCGCGGGGGCACTGCTCGGCACGCTCGTGGCCAGTCGGGCGGTGCGGCCCTTGGGCGACGCTGCACAAGCGGCCAAAGCCATCGCCGGCGGGCGGATGGACACTCGCCTCGAACCGACGGACGATCCGGACCTTCGGGTGTTGGCCAACTCGTTCAATGACATGGCCTCCGCCCTGCAGGCGCGGGTGGAGCGCGACGCTCGGTTCGCCAGCGACGTCAGCCACGAACTGCGTTCACCACTGATGACGTTGGCCGCCAGCGCCGAGGTGATGCAGGCGCGCCGAGAGGACATGCCCGAACGAGCACAGGCAGCACTCGACCTTCTGGTCGCCGACGTCATTCGCTTCCAGGGATTGGTGGAAGACCTTCTCGAGATCTCCCGTTTCGATGCTGGCGCAATTCGCCTCAACTTGGACGATCTGCTGGTTGCCGAGTTCGTGCGCCAGGCTGTCGCCGTCAGCAGCGCACCGTCCACACCGGTGGCGGTGACCGAACGGGCGGAGCGAGTGGTGATCCGGGGCGACCGTCGACGGTTGGCTCGCGTGGTCGCAAACCTGATCGACAATGCCCGCCTTCATGGCGGAGGCGAGTGCGCCATCACCGTCACCGAACCGGAAGGTGAGGGCGAACCTCTCGGGCATATTTGGATCACCGTCGAGGACCACGGTATTGGCGTACCGCCCGAGGAGCGCGAGTTGGTCTTCGAGCGCTTCGCACGCGGTGCGGTTGCTGGACGGCGCAGCAGCAGCGATGGCGCCGGACTTGGCCTCTCGCTGGTCGATGAACACCTACGTATGCACGGCGGCCGCGTGTGGGTCGAGGATCGCCTCGACGGCGAGCCCGGCGCCCGCTTCGTGCTGCAACTCCCCGCTGACGAGGTGGGCATATGAGAAATCAGCACTTCCTCTCGCTGGTGGCCGCCGTTGCACTGACGGGCGTTGCCCTCAGTGCGTGCGGCATTGGCTCCGACGACACCCCGCGCAACTTGCCACCTGCGGAACAACAGCAGCTGGGTGTGGCCACCGACCGCAGCGCCGGCGCCGCAACCGGCACCGCCCGTGTGTACCTGCTCGCCCCCGAAGGCGCTGGCCAATCACGGGTGTTGCAGGCCGTCGCCCGCGACGTCAGTGAGAACGCACCGGACGTGATCAGTGAGCTGTTCGCCGGCCCGAATGCGGAGGAGCTTGTCGGTCAGTTTCGTACCGCGCTGCCAACCGGTTTGCGGCTGCTTTCGGCGACTCGCCGCGGCAGCGTGCTGCGGGTCGACGTGTCGCAGGAACTCGGTGAGCTTTCGGGCGAAGCGTTGGTCGCGGCGGTGGCCCAAATCGTGTTCACCGCTTCCGAGCTCGACGGCGTCCAGTCCGTGAAGATCCTCATCGATGGTGCCGACCAGCAGTGGCCCGCCGGCAATGGCGAGTTGCTGAGCGTGCCATTGACCATCTACGACTACCCCGGTTTGGTGCTGTCATCGCAGCCCGCGTACCCGGCCATTCCGACGCCGACGCAGGCAATCGGCTGACCCCGCAATTCGGCTGCCTCAGCCGAAGAAGACTTCGGCGACCTCGTGATAGAGGTGCATGTCGACCGGACGTGTTTTGCCCACGGTGTCGGTGAGCGGGGTTGTCGTCACCACATCGCCTCGCAGGGCCACCATGTGACCCCACGATGCTTCGTGGACCGCGTCGATTGCTGCCACGCCGTAGCGGGTGCTGAGCACACGGTCGAACGCCGTCGGAGTGCCGCCGCGCTGGATGTGACCGAGCAGAACCATCCGCGTCTCGAACCCGGTTCGCTCCTCGATCACGTTTGCAATCGTCTCTGCAATGCCGCCGAGGCGCACATGACCAAACTGGTCGTAGACCTTCACTCGCGAGCGCATCGTTGCGTCCTTCGGCTCCGCGCCTTCAGCCACCACGACGATCGACGCATAGCGCCCGCGCTCGTGGCGGCTACGCAGCAGCTCGCACACTTTGTCAATGTCGAACGGCTCCTCGGGAATGAGGATGACGGTGGCGCCACCGGCGATGCCCGCGTACGTCGCGATCCATCCGCTGTGCCGCCCCATGACTTCTACGACCATGACTCGATCGTGGCTCTCGGCCGTCGTATGGAGTCGATCAATCGCGTCGGTGGCGATCTGGACGGCGGTGTTGAAGCCGAACGTCATGTCGGTGCCCACCACATCGTTGTCGATGGTCTTGGGCACGCCGATGATCGGCAACCCCAGATCGTGGTGCAGCTTGCACGCAACCGACAACGAACCGTTACCGCCGATGACGAGCAGCGCGTCGAGGTCCATCTGGCGAAACGTTGCCTGGACCCGCTCGGGGCCGCCGTCGTGGTCGTAAGGGCTGCCGCGACGAGTACCGAGCAGTGTGCCACCCTTGGGAAGCATGCCGCGCAACGATGAGACGTTGAGAGGAATCGTTCGGCGATCCATCACGCCGTCCCAGGCGTCGAGGAAACCAACAAGCTCGTCGCCGTACATCAGTTCGCCCTTGCGGACGATTGCGCGAATCACCGCGTTGAGGCCTGGGCAATCGCCCCCACCTGTCAGAATGCCTACTCGCACGTGTATGAAGCGTAGGGCAATTCCCCAGAACAGGACTCGGAAAAATGGCGTGGAACTCGGCGAATCCCGTGGCATGGAAGCGGCTCTTCATCGAGTGGTTGGTGATTGGTGCCGCGGTCGCGTCCATCTCCCTCTTCGTCACCGGCAATCGCCGGCCTGAGAGCTACATCGCAATCCTGCTCGGCGGTGTCGTTTACCTGGGTTTGGGTGGGGTATTGGCGAAGTTCGGCTATCAGCGCAAGTCGCTGAAGCAGATCCGCGCCGAGGCCGCCGCAACTCCCTCGCGGCGGGTGGGCAGCAGTGCGACATCATCAGGTCGACAGCGGCCGGCGCCCACCAGCCGCACCTCCAGCGGGCCGGCCAAGAACACGCAGAAACGGAAGCGCTGATGTCGACAGCACGATGTGTCATCGCTATTGACGCCGGCACCACCGGCGTGCGCAGCCGGGCAATCTTCCCCAGTGCCGACGCCGCCGAGGCCGGCGTGATTGCCAGCTATCGCGAGTTCACTCAGCACTTCCCCCAGCCCGGCTGGGTGGAGCACGACGCTGTGGAGATCTGGGAGGTCGTCAAAGAGACGCTCGCCGAGGTCATCCACAGCGTGGGGGTTGCGTCGGTCGCCGCCATTGGCATCACCAACCAGCGTGAGACCGTGCTCGCATGGAACCGGCACACGGGGGCGCCATACGGCACCGCCATCGTGTGGCAGGACCGACGCACCGCCAGCCGATGCGATGAACTCGTTGCTGCCGGTTCGCTTCCTCGCGTACGCGAGGTCACCGGGCTGGTGCTCGACCCATACTTCTCCGGCTCGAAGGTGGAGTGGCTGCTCGCCAACCGGGCCATACCCGTCGACGACGCATTGGCGGTCGGCACCATCGACAGTTGGCTGCTGTGGAATCTCACGGGTGGCGATGTGCATGCCACCGACGCATCGAACGCCAGCCGCACGATGCTGTTCGACATTCGTTCTCTGCGGTGGAGCGACGAGATGTGTCAGCTGTTCAACGTGCCGCAACGCGCGCTGCCGACCGTCATGCCATCCAGCGGGCGCTTCGGCGTCACGTCCGAGCGGTGCGGCGTGCCGGCCGGCATCCCGATCTCAGGCATCGCGGGCGACCAGCAGGCGGCGCTGTTCGGGCAAGCGTGTGTGCAACCCGGTATGGCGAAGAACACCTACGGCACAGGCAGCTTCATCCTGCTGAATGTTGGCGACACCTGCCCGGCCCCGGCCGAAGGCATGCTCACCACTGTTGCTTGGACGTTGGCCGACGGCACTGTTGCGTACGCCGTGGAAGGTGCCATCTTCGTCACCGGCGCGGCGGTGCAGTGGCTACGCGACGGCTTGGGCATCATCTCGTCGGCGTCGGAGATAGGGCCACTGGCAGACTCGGTCGACGACAGTGGCGGCGTCTGCTTCGTGCCCGCATTCACCGGGCTCGGTAGCCCGTGGTGGGACCCATATGCACGTGGCACCATCGTGGGTATCACGCGCGGCACGGGGAGGGCCCAGATCGCACGGGCCGTCGTAGAAGCAATGATGTACCAGACGCGCGATGCTGTCGACGCAATGACTGCAGCTGCGGGCGTGGAAATTGCTGATCTGCGGGTGGACGGCGGCGCCTCGGCGATGGATTCGATGCTGCAGATGCAGGCTGACCAGTTGGGCGTCACCGTACGTCGCCCGGTCGACCAGGAGACGACCGCCTTGGGTGCGGCCTACCTCGCCGGTCTTGCTGAGGGTGTCTGGCCGTCGCTCGCTGCGGTCGCCGCGGAATGGGTCGTCGAGGCAACCTTCCACCCGAACCCGGATCGCTTGATCGCAGATCTCGGACATGAGACATGGTTACGCGCCGTCGAGCGCTCGCGAGATTGGGCAACCCACTGATGACACACGACGCTCCGACCCAATTCGGGCTGCCACCTGCTGCTTCTGCTGATGCGGTGCTGGCGCACATTCGCGACGGCGGCGCATTGATCGTGCCACTGGCCAACGGCGAGCCGACGATGTTGCTGGACGCGGTCGAAGCGGCCGCCGCGCGCGGCGAGATCGACGGCGTCACCGTGCATCAGATGCACGCCTTGCACGACCGCCCCTACCTCCACGGCGCCTACGGGTCGCGGCTGCGGCACGTCTCGTACTTCCTGTCGCATGTCACCCGCCCCTGCTTTCTCGCCGGCACGGTCGACCTTGTGCCCAACCACTTCAGCGAAGTGT
>JBBQMG010000074.1:0-19418 GCA_038328705.1 Acidimicrobiales bacterium
CCTTATCAGGGATGCGCTCTAACCGACTGAGCTATAGCCCCAGTAGCGGTAGGAAAGGCTAGCGGCCGCTCTGGAAAACACTCAAGCCGTTTGCGACGGCGGCTCCGGTGCCAGGACTGCTGCGGTGGGCGTTGGCTCCGCAATCTGCGTTGGCATTGCCATCGTCGTGGAGCGGCGGGCCAGACGGCGCCAGCCCAGGCCGCGCTCCTCGCGTGCAACGACTTCCTCCTCCAGCACGCTCACCCGGATGCCACCGACCAGATCGGTGATCAGGTTGAACAGCGTGGCCAACAACACCGCCAGCCCGGTGAGCCCGACAATGACGAACAGCCCAGCGATCCATGCGTTGTGGAAGATCTCGCCGCCCTTGAGTTGGAAGGTTTCCCAGCCGAAGTTCTCGAAGAAGCGCTCGACATTGTCGACCGTGCCAGTGTTCTGCGCGACCTGCCACAGCAGCACACCGGCCGTCAGGCACACGCCGTAGAGGAACAGGTTGAACACCACCGCAACCTTGAACACGCTCCACGTATCCACGTGGCGCAACACCCGGGTGACCCGCCGCACCCTGGGCCGGCGGCGGGTGACAACTGTCGGCTTGCGGAGCGGACGCATCGGCTTCTTCGGGCGTGCCAACGAGGGCATGCCATCGGTACCGTCGGTATCGGTGAACGCCAGCGGCGCCACGGGCAGCACGACCGACGTCTCGTCGCCGACCGAGGGCAGCGGCGATGGCGCGGGCTCGATCTGGGGGATCGCCGGCACCACATCGGGCTCCGCAGGAACGATGGTCGGCAGTGCCCACGCCTCAGGAAGAATGCTTTCGTCGAGCGCGTCCGGCTCGCTCAACCCCGTCACTACCATCGGTGCCACCACCGTCTCGGCTGCAATACGCGGCGCTCGTGCTGTCGGCGTCGCACGCGAGTGACCCGACTTCGCCCCCGACTTCTTCACGCTGCCGTTGCGCGCACCATTCGACTTCACCGCACCGTTTGACTGAACCGCGCGGCTCGAACGAACAGCACCATTCGAACGAACTGCACCATTCGACTTCACCGCACCATTCGCGGAGTTGGGAGACGCTGCAGGGGTGTCGACGCGGGTGACCGTGGTCTCATCGGTGGGGGGCACGCCGGTATCCACACTGCGAGTGTAGGCAACGCAGGCGCGTCAAGGGGCGCGCGTCGCACGCGCGGTGGCGGTGGCGTCATCCACCTTCACCACCACCTGCACTGCTTCGTCGACGAACGCGAACGACACCAACACCCCTCCGTTTGCACGGGCGAGCTCTGCAGCAGCAGGTCGTCCACCCACAGTTCCTGCCAACGCGGCAGCGTCGGCGGCGATCTGCGCCTGCTCGTGCGTCACCACCCGGCCCGCAAAATGGGCCATTGCCGCCATCATCACCACCACCAGGGCGACGACAGCCAGCAGCAGCACCGTCGCCTGCCCAGAACACTTCTTTGACTTGCGCTCGCGCATCACACACCCCCAGCTGTTCGGCCAAATGTTCAATGACCGAATTGGTTGTGGTGGCCGTGGCCACAAGATGGCGCGAAAGCGCGAGTCGGTACTACGAGGTGACTATTCCTCGTCCTCGCTGGCCAGGATGAGCGCCACCGAGGCCACGACCTCGCCATCGGGAACACCCATGATGGTGACGCCGGTGGCATCGCGGCCAATGTGGCGAATACCGCGCACTGGTGTGCGGATGGTGGTGCCGCCAGAGGCGACCGCCACGATCTCGTCATCGTCGCCGACCATGAACGCAGCCACCACCGAGGTGCCCTTGTTGCGCACGAACTTCATGCCCTTCACACCCTGGCCACCGCGACCCTGCACGTTGAACTTGTCGAGCTGCACTCGCTTACCGAACCCGAGCTCGGTGATCATCAGGATCGACGTGTCGTCCTTCGCCAGGTCGCAGCTGACCACGGTGTCGCCCTCGCGGAGCTTCATGCCGCGCACACCCGAAGCTGCGCGACCCATCGGGCGCACTTCGCCCTCGTTGAAGCGAATGGTCATGCCACCCTTGCCGACCATGAAGATGTCGTCGGTGCCGCTGGTCTCGATGACCTTGACCAGTTCGTCGCCATCACGCAGGTTCAAGGCGATGAGCCCATCGCGGCGGCCGTTGTCGTACTCGTTGAAACCGGTCTTCTTGACCACGCCCTTGCGGGTGGCGAAGAACAGGTATCGTTCGGCCGCAAAGTCGCGGGTATCGATGATGGCCTGGATGGTCTCACCTGCCTGCAATGGCAGCAGGTTGACGATGGGCATGCCCTTCGCCTGACGCTCGCGCTCGGGCAGGTCCATGGCACGGAGGCGGTACACCTTGCCGCGGTTGCTGAAGAACAGCAGGAACGCGTGCGCCGTGGTGAAGATCACGTGGCGCACGATGTCGTCGCTCTTCAGCTTGGCGCCGCTGACGCCACGGCCACCGCGGCCTTGAGTCTTGAAGGATGCTGCCGGCACCGCCTTCACGTACTGCGCCTCGGTCATCACGACCACGAGTTCCTTGTCGTCGACAAGATCCTCGATGCTCATGTCGCCCGAGTCGTACGTGATGGGACACACGCGTGGAGTGGCGAATTCCTCGCGGATGGCCAACATCTCGGACTTGATGACGCCACGTAGCTTCTCGGGCGAATCGAGAATGCTCTGCAGTTCGATGATGCGCGCACGCACATCTTCCAGCTCTGTCTCCAGGTCGATTCGGCTGAGGCGGGTGAGCTGGGAGAGGCGCATCTCGAGAATGTCGGTCGCTTGAATCTCGCTGAACTCGTAGGGAGCGGTCATCAGACCGGCCTTGGCCGCTGCCGGGTCATCGCTGGACCGGATGAGCGCAATGATCGCGTCGATGACATTCAGGGCCTTGATGCGGCCTTCCAGAATGTGCTCGCGACGCTTGGCCTTCGCCAGACGGAACTCGGTACGGCGAGTGATGACATCCACCTGGTGGCGGACATAGCCCTGCAACGCTTGCGCCAGGTTCAAGGTGCGCGGCACGCCATCGACCAGAGCCACCATGTTGACCGGGAAACTGGTCTGCAGCGAGGTGAGCTTGAACAGGTTGTTGAGCACCACGTTGGCATTCGCATCACGCTTGAGCGTGATCACCAAGTTGGTCTTCGCGGCTGCGGATGCGTCGTTGACGTCGGCGATACCGTCGAGCTCACCTGAGTCGACCAGCTCTTGGATTCGGCTGGCAATTGAGTTGCAGCTGGTCTGGTATGGCAGCTCGGTGACGAGCACCTGCATCTGCCCGCGTTTGCCCTCCTCGATGCTGGCCTTGGCCCGCATCTTGATGCTGCCGCGACCGGTGCGATACGCATCCATGATGCCGGCCCGCCCGAGGATGGTGCCACCCGTCGGAAAGTCGGGGCCCTTCACGAACTGCATCAGGTCGTCGGGGGTTGCCTCTGGGTTGTCGATCAGGTGAATGGTCGCGTCGATGACCTCCCCCAAGTTGTGCGGCGGAATGCTGGTGGCCATGCCCACTGCGATGCCCTGGCTGCCGTTGACCAGCAGGTTGGGGAACCGTGCCGGCAGCACGGCGGGCTGCTCCATCGTGTTGTCGTAGTTGGGCACCATGTCAACGGTGTCTTCGTCGATGTCGGCCAACATCTGCATCGCCAACGGGTGCAAACGGCACTCCGTGTAGCGCTCGGCCGCCGCACCGAAGTCGGGACTGCCGTAGTTGCCGTGGAAGTCGATGAGCGGGTGACGCAGGCTGAACGGTTGCGCCATCCGCACCAACGCGTCGTAGATGGCCGAGTTGCCGTGCGGGTGGTACTTGGCCATCGTGTCGCCGGTGACGCGGGCGCTCTTCACGTGCGGGCGGTTCGGACGGAAGCCCTGCTGCTCCATGTCCCAGATGATGCGGCGGTGCACCGGCTTGAGGCCGTCGCGCACGTCGGGCAAGGCTCGCGACATGATGACCGACATCGCGTAGTCGAGGAAGCTGCGCTCCATCTCGTCTTGCAACTGGATGGGCTCGATCAGATCGTGACCGGTGCCATCGTCATCGGGTGTTGCTGGTGTGTTGGGTGTGTCACTCATGTCAGAAGTCCAGGTTCCGTACGTCGCGGGCGTTGGTGGTGATGAACTGCTTGCGAAGGTCGACGTCGTCGCCCATCAGCACGCTGGTGATCTCGTCGGCCAGAGCTGCCTCCTCGACGGTGATCTGCAGCAGCGTGCGCGTGCTCACATCCATCGTGGTCGGCTTCAGTTCCTGCCAGTCCATCTCGCCAAGGCCCTTCAACCGGTTGAAGTCGTTCTTGTGGTTGGGGTGCGCATCCAAGAAGCGCGTCTTGGCGTGCTCATCCTTCAGGTAGATCTTCTCCTTGCCGACCAGCGTGGAGAACAACGGCGGCTGTGCGATGTACACGTATCCGGCCTCCACCATGCCGCGCATCTGACGGAAGAAGAACGTGAGCAGCAGCGTGCGAATGTGGCTGCCGTCGACATCGGCGTCGCACAGGATGATCACCTTGTGGTAGCGGGCCTTGGCCGTATCGAACTCGTCGCCCACGCCGCCACCGATGGCAGTGATGAGTGCCTGGATCTCGTTGTTCTTCAACATCTTGTCCAGCCGTGACCGCTCGACGTTGAGGATCTTGCCGCGGATGGGCAGCAACGCCTGCGTGCGCGGGTCGCGCGCATTGAGCGCAGAGCCACCGGCAGAGTCGCCCTCGACGATGAAGATCTCGCTCTCCTCGGGGTTACCGGAGCTGCAGTCCTTCAACTTGTCGGGCATACCGGCACCGGCCAGCGCCGTCTTGCGGCGAATCGCGTTGCGCGCGTTCTTCGCGGCCACACGAGCCTGCGCCGCGGCCAGACCCTTCTTGACCAACTTGTTGGCCTCGACCGGGTTCTCCTCCAGCCACTCTGCAAGGCGCTCGTTGGTGGCCTTCTGCACGAAGCTACGCATGGGCACGTTGCCCAGCTTGGCTTTCGTCTGGCCCTCGAACTGCGGCTCGCGCAGCTTGACCGACACGATGGCGGTGATGCCTTCGCGAATGTCCTCGCCGAGCAGGTTGTCGTCCTTTTCCTTCAGCAGGTTCTTCGAGCGGGCGTACTTGTTGACCACGCTGGTGAGCGCCGTCTTGAAACCCTCTACGTGCATGCCACCCTCGATCGTGGAGATGCCGTTGGCGTAGCCATGAATTCCCTCGTAGTACCCGGTGTTCCACTGGATGGCGATATCCAACGTTTGGCCGCCCTCAGTGTCTTCATCTTCATAGTGAGCAACCTTGCTGAACAACGCTTCCTTGCTCTGGTTGAGGTGTTTGACGAAGTCGACGATGCCGCCCTTGTACTGGAACGTCACGTCCTGCTCGCGGTCGGGCCGCTCGTCGCGGAAGATGATCTCGAGGCCCCTGTTCAGGAACGCCATCGTCTGCAACCGCTCGAGCACGGTGCGCGCTACGAACTCGGTGCCTTCGGCCACGAACACGGTGGGGTCCGGCCAGAAACTGACCGAACTACCGGTGGTACGACCACGGGCCGGTGTGGGGCCGACGTCGGCAATCTTGTCCTGCGGCTTTCCGCCCTTGGCGTACTCCTGCTGGTAACGGCGACCACCCTTGTCGACCTCCAGCAGCAACCGCTCGCTGAGCGCATTGACGACACTGACGCCGACGCCGTGAAGACCGCCCGAGACCTTGTAGCCCTCGCCGCCGAACTTGCCGCCGGCGTGCAACACGGTGAGCACGACCTCCGCCGCGCTTTTGCCCTTGTGCGGCCCGGACGGGTACGGGTCGACCGGAAAACCACGACCATTGTCTTCCACCCGACAACCACCGTCGACCAACATCGTGACGTGAATGCGCGTCGCAAAGCCCGCCATCGCCTCGTCGACAGCGTTGTCGACGACCTCCCAGATGAGGTGATGTAGACCGGCCAAACCGGTGGACCCGATGTACATACCAGGACGTTTTCTGACCGGGTCGAGACCCTCGAGCACCTGGATGTCTTTGGCGCTGTAACTAGCGCTGGCTTGATTGGTGTCAGACGACACGCGCACCTCGATCGTTTCAGGGGAATACAGGCGTTGACCTGCGATGATGCAGGCGACACATAGGCTGGCTCCCTGCGCTGCAGCCGTCGTCGCGAGACGCACGAAGTCTACCTGAGGGGTGTCACAAAGAGGGGGAGGGTGGGCAGTGGCGCGACGTCTGAAACCGTCCGCAAGAACGTGGTTCTCCGAAGGCCGCCTAGCGACTCACGCGCACTTCGATTCGCTCGATGGTGGCGCCGGCCACTTCGAGCAGACGGGAACGCAATGTGCCTTCCAAGAACTTGAGCTGCGTCGCCCACGCAGGGTCGTCCACCTTGACAACCAAAGTGGTGCCGTCCAGCTTCACCGGCTGAACGTGCAGCGCGACAGCCGCCCCGACGGCTTCCTCCCAGCGACCGAACACGCCACCAATCACCGCGGCCGGCGCAGCAGCAGGACCGGTCTCGGGGCGCAGCGAACGAACTACCTGGTGCAGGCTGTCGCCCAACCGAATTGGTTCGTCACGAGCCACGGCATCACTCTGCCACCTGTCTGGCCGCCTGCCCACCAACGATAGCACCCGATTCGATACGCACGATCGCATCCGGGTGCGCTGCCTCGGGCAGTGCGCTGGCGGTCGTGAGCACGACCTGGCCAGGCGGAAGGTGCAGCAAGAGTGCGGCGGATCGAAGCGGGTCGAGCTCGCTGAGCACATCATCGAGCACGAGGACAGGGCTACTACCTGCCTTCTCGGCCACCATGCGATGCGCAGCCAGCCGCAACGCCAGCGCCAGTGTGCGTTGCTCGCCCTGCGACGCGTGGGTCCGCGCCGGTAGACCCCCGATGAAGAGGTCGACGTCGTCGCGATGTGGCCCGGTGGTGCTGGTGCCGCGGCGGACGTCGTCAGTTCTCGCCTCAGCCAGCGCCGTCACAAGGCCCCTTTGACGCCACACGGGCTCATAGCGGAGCTCGACGACACTCGGCCGGTCAGCGAGCTGCTCGTAGGCCTCGGTGACCATTGGCGCCAGTCGTGCGATCAGTACCGCCCGCGCATGGCCGAACTGATCGCCCACTTGTGCGAACTTCGCGTCCCACACGTCCAGCGAGACTTCCAGCTCGTCGTTCAGTCGTCCGCCGGCGACCTTCAGCAGGGTGTTGCGCTGCTTCACGATCCGGTCGAGCTCCAGCCGCAACGCGTCGTACTTCAAGGCCAGCGAGACCAGCGTGTCGTCCATGAACCGACGACGCTGTTGAGGTCCGCCTTTCACCAGCTCGAGGTCGTCGGGGGAGAACACCGTCACTCGCATGACGCCGAGTAGCTCGCGCGACCGGCCAAGCTTCTGTTTGTTCACCTGCACACGGTTACGACCGTGGCGCGACAGCTCCAGCTCCACCAGCACCTCGCGCCCGTCGGGGTGTAGCACCGTGGCCCGAACGACCGCTGTCTCTGCACCGACGCGGATCAGTGCGTCGGTAGGAGCACCGCGAAAACTGTCCAACGATGCAAGGTACGCGAGAGCCTCCGCCAGGTTTGTCTTGCCTTGACCGTTGAGCCCGACGACAGCGGTGATGCCGTGATGGAACTCGAAAGAGGCTTCCGTGTAGTTGCGGAAGTCGACGAGCTCCAGCCGCGTGACGATCATGCCACGTCGTTCAGAAGGATGGCAAAGCTCACAGGAGTGGCTAGGGCACCCGCACCGGCATGAGCAGGTACAGGTAGTCGTCGATGCCCACGCCACGCACGACGGCCGGCTTCAGACCATCGAGTGTCGAAAGCGTGATGGAGTCGCCGATACACGCCTCGACACCGGCCGCGAAGTAGTCCGGGTTGAATGCCACGGTCAGCTCGCTGCCGACGTAGACGCAATCCAGTTCCTCACTTGCGTTACCAACGTCTTGTGTGATCGCGGTGAGACGCAACGTGTCGCCGCCCATCTGCAAGCGCACCGGGGTGGCGTCCTTGGCGAGAATCTTCACGCGTCGAATAGCCTCGAGCAAGGGCTCGCGCTCGACAGTGAGCGTGTTGGGATGCGACGGTGGAATCAGCTGGCGATAGTTCGGGAACTCGCCCTCGATGAGCCGCGTCGTCAACCGCGTAGTGCCGACTTCGAAGGTGGCGTCACGGTCGCCGAGGCGCATCGTGACTTCATCGCCGCCGCCCACCAGACGCTGCAGCTCGGTGAGTGCACGCCCAGGGATGAGCACCTTCTGGTCAGCAGCCAGCACCTGCTGGCCAACGAGATCGCGAACTGCGAGACGGTACGAGTCGGTGGCAACCATGCGTAGGCCATCACCCTCGGCCGTCATCATCACGCCGGTGAGAATCGGACGCGCTTCGTCGGTACTGGCAGCACGTACGACCTGGCGGAGCGCGTCACCAAATGCGGCGGCTGGCAACGTGACCGACGTGTTGACCGGCGAGGCCAACTTCGGATAGTCGTCGAAGCTGAGTGGTCGAACGGTGAAATTCGAGCGACCGTTGCTGATCGTGACGTCGTCGCCCTCGGCCACCACATCGACCTTGCCCTGACCCAGCGACCGCACGATGTCGGCAGCGAGGCGGGCCGGCAACACGACACCACCGTCACCATCGCCGCCCACTTCGATCGACAACTGAATCGTCAGATCGAGGTCGGTGCCGGTGACCGACAACTGATTGCCAGTGAGTTCAAGGCGCAGGCCAGAGAGCACCGGCAGGGCGCCGGTTCGGCCAGTGGCAGCACGGCCGGCGGTGGCCAGCGCTTCGGCCAGCGCTTCACGTTCACAACGGAACTTCACAGCGTTCCCTTTCGCGTCAGAGGGTGATGTACAAAGGTAATAGAGGTAATAAGGGCTGTGGATTGTGCACAACCCCGTGTTTGCCCAGCGTAGGTGCCAGAACTGTGCGCACAGCGGTTTCCCCACGCGCGCACAGATGAAAAACCACTCTCGTGTAGTTCGGTGGACAACTTCGGGTTGTCCCCGGAAACGCGAGCGGTCGCCCACAGGTCGCCCACAGGGCTGCGCGGGCTCTCAGCGACCAACATCATGCTTTCTTCAGCCGTTGGATGAGGTCGGTGACCTGATCGTAAATCTGCTTGCGCTCCTTCATCAGCCGCTGAATTTTGTCGACAGCGTGAATGACGGTGGTGTGGTCGCGGCCGCCGAACAAGCGAGCGATGGCGGGGTAGCTGAGGTCCGTGAGCTCGCGGAAGACGTACATCGCGGTCTGACGAGCGGTGACCAGTGGACGTTGGCGGCTCTTGCCCCGCAATGACTCAACGCTGTAGCCAAGGATGACCGCGATCTCGTTGAGTAGCTCCTCGTCGGTACGCGGCTTGACGTACGAGCCGGTCATCAGATCGCTGAGTAGCCCCTCGGCCATGTGAGTGCTGATGGGTACCGCGTTGAGACTGGCGTAGGCCGTGACACGGATGAGCGCACCTTCCAGCTCACGAATGTTGGTCGTGATGCGCGAGGCAATGAACTCGAGCGTTTCCGCTGGCACCGGGCTGTGGTCGCGTTCTGCCTTGTTGCGTAGAATGGCCAACCGGGTTTCAAGGTCAGGTGGCTGGATGTCGGTGATGAGGCCCCACTTGAAGCGACCGCGTAGGCGCTCCTCCAAGGTGGGGATGGCGTCGGGCATACGGTCGCTGGAGATCACAATCTGCTTGTTGGCACCGTGCAGCGAGTTGAACGTATGGAAGAACTCCTCCTGGAGACCTTCCTTGCCTTCCATGAACTGGATGTCGTCGATCAGCAGCACGTCGATGTCGCGGTACCGGCGCTTGAAGTTGGCAGTCGTGTTCGTTCGAATCGCGTCGACGTACTCGTTGAGGAAGGTCTCCGTGCTCACGTACCGCACGACGTCGTGTTGATAGTGGTTGTGCACGTAGTGCCCGATGGCGTGCAACAGGTGGGTCTTACCCAAGCCGGCCGAGCCGTAGATGAAGAGTGGGTTGTAGCTGCGGCCCGGCGTCTCGGCGACCCGGAGCGCGGCGGCCAAGGCGAATTGGTTGCTGGCGCCCTTCACGAATGTCTCGAACGTGTAGCGGGGGTTCATGCCGCCGGTGTCGGCCATGTTGATGGTGCTACTGCTGCCCGATGGCAGATCGCTGTGGCTGCTGGCACTGCTGTGGCCGCTGCCCTCGCGGCTACTGGGTTCGGGGGCCCACTCTGGCTGTGGCTCGCTGTCCACCAACTGCACTTCAATGACGAACTGCAGGTTGCTGGAGCCGATTTCCTCGAGGGCATCCCTGACCAGCGGAAGGTATCGCGACAGAATGCGGTCGCGTGAGTGTGCGTTCGGGGCACTGACGCGCAGCATGGATGCATCACTGTCCAGGGCAACGACATCTTGGAAGGTGGAGAACCACACGGCCTCCGACACCTGCGCGCGAAGCAGTTGCGCTACGGCTGTCCACAGCTGCTCATGGTCGCTCACCAGCGCCTCCTTCTCGTCGATCGAGCACTGTCCACATGCTTGTCCACATCGTGTGGACAAGTCAAAGAACAGAGTTGGGCACGCTAGCAGGCGCGCGCCTGCACCCGTACCGCCGACTTCTTCCGGCGCGTTCGGTTGCCGCGATGCCGCGCGCGGCCCTAGTCTTGTAGCTTGGCCATTGGCGTGGCTGGTGCAGTGCGGCGCGCCAAGGCAACTTTCGACTTGCTGAACCGCCACCGTAGGGTGGCTCGAGGAGAGCTGCGTGAAGCGCACATTCCAACCCAATAATCGTCGTCGTGCCAAGAAGCACGGCTTCCGCCACCGTATGAGCACCCGGGCAGGCCGCGACATCTTGAAGTCGCGTCGCGCCAAGGGCCGCCACAAGCTTTCGGCTTGATCTGGCGCATCCGAGAGCGCAGCGCGTTCACGCGCATCGCCTCCCAAGGGCGGCGTACTCGGGCCGGAGTGCTGTGGTGCACCTACGTTCTCGATCCTCCCGGCACCGTCACACCGCCGCGTGTGGCGTACGCCCTCGGTCGCGCGCTCGGTCCCGCCGTCGTACGCAACCGTGTTCGCCGACAACTGCGGGCCATGTTGCAGCAGGTCTCCCGAGAAGCCGCACTCCCATCGGGAATGTATCTGTTCGGCGCACAGCCCGCTGCCGCCGGTCGATCATCTGTCGAACTCCAGTTCGATCTGGAGCAGATTCTGCGTCGAGTTCGCGCTTGATCCGCCTGGTCATTGCCTATCAACGGGCGATGGAGGGCCGGCCGTCGCCGTGCAGGTTCACTCCCTCATGTAGTAGCTATGCCGTCGAAGCCTTGCAGGTTCACGGCAGTGCGCGAGGGCTGTGGTTGACCATTCGTCGCCTTTCTCGCTGCCGCCCGTTCGGCCCTTGCGGCTGGGATCCAGTGCCGCACGCTGAGCACGGCTCCCATACCTCACACGCTTCCCACTCTTCATCACGAGTCTCATCACGACAGGACAAGGGTCTCTTCGCATGATCGCCATCCAGTTCTTCGAGCAGCCGGCCAAGTTGCTTGCCTGGTTCTACAGCTTCACGCACAGCTACATTCTCGCCATCTCGTTGATCGCGTTGGTCGTGATGCTGATCACCGCTCCCCTGGTGCTCAAGAGCACCAAGGGCATGCTGGAGATGCAAAAGCTGCAACCGCAGATGAAGAAGTTGCAAGCCGAGCACCGCAACGACCGCCAGAAGCTCAACGAAGAGATGATGAAGCTCTATCAAGAGCACAAGGTCAACCCCCTTGCCTCCTGCCTGCCGCTGGTGCTGCAAATGCCGGTGTTCATCATCATGTTCCGGGTGCTGCATGGCCTGACGAACAAGGGACCTGATGGCACCTTCACCCCTGCGTATCTCGACCAGTCAACGGCGCTCTACAAGTCGCTGAAGGGCAAGACCGAGATGTTGTCGTGGGGGCTCGACCTGTCGCGCCGCCCGTACAGCGTCATTGCTGAGTCGTCATTCGGGGAGGGTCTCAAGTACGCACTGCTGGTCCTGGTGCTCGGTGTGCTGTACTTCGTGCAGCAGAAGATGGTTGCCTCGCGCGCTGCAGTGTCGCCGTCGGTGTCGCCGATGCAGCAGAAGCTGATGCAGTACCTGCCGGTGGTCTTTGCCGTGTTCATGGGCTTCTACCTCACTGGCCTGGTGATCTATTATATGGCGCAGGCGATCTTCCGCATCGGTCTCAACGTGTACATCACCCGCCGCTTCTACCACGGTCACGAATCACTTGGTCGCCAGGCGCAGCGCGCAGGTGAGGATGCTCGTGAGATCGCGAAGAAGGATGGAGGCGGTGGCGGCATGTTCGCCAACGCCAAGCGCGAACTCACCGCCGCCAAGCAGCCGGCGAAGACTGCCGCTGCGACCACGACCGCGACCAGCAAGCGCGTGACGCCACCGAAAACCAAGCCAACCCCAAGCTCTGGGCGCCCGGCATCTCGCCCCGCCTCCACCGGAAAGGCTGCGCGGCCTGACGGCTCGGGCCCTTCCCCCAAGAAGAAGTAGCAGGTCAGACAGCATGGAATGGGTCGAAACAGTCGGCAAGTCAATTGCAGAGGCAAAGGAAAAGGCACTCGATCAGTTGGGTGTCCACGAAGAGGATGCCGACTTCGAGGTGCTCGAGGAGCCCAAGCAGGGCCTTTTTGGTCGAGTTCGAGGGGAAGCGCGAGTGCGTGCCCGGGTACGGCCGACGCAAGCCCGCCAGAAGGTCGATCGTCGCGACCGTAAACGCGCCGACAAGGCAGAAAAGACGGACAAGACGGATAAGACGGAAAAGGTAAGTGCCTCCCCCGCCACCGACGGCGAGCCAGCAACTCGTGCCCCGCGAGCACCTCGCGCCGCAGCCACGAAGACGGCGACAAAGGCGGCGGCAACGGCAACGGCGGCGACCAAGACACCGGCAAAGGCAAGCAAGGCGCCAGCGGCTGCCAAGGCAGCGCCGGCACAGAAAGCCCGTATTCGCACCTCGAATGACAATGACAACCGCAGTGACGAGCCGTCGACCGACGGCGACACCAAGGAGCAACTCGTGGACGCACACCAGGTTGGCGAAGAAGCCGTTCGGTTCATGACGGAATTGGTGTCGGCCTTCGGCCTCACGGGTACCGCTGAGCTGGTGGAAGACGGGGATGACCTGGAAGTTCGCGTGCATGGCCAGGAGTTGGGCTTGTTGGTCGGCCCGCGTGGCACCACGCTGCAGGCTGTCCAGGATCTGGCCCGAGTTGCTGCCCAGCGCCGTCTCGGCGACCACGACACTCGCCTACGGGTCGATGTTGGTGGCTACCGCGAACGTCGACGAGTTGCACTTGGGGCCTTTGCCACGCAAATGGCCACCGAGGTCACCACCTCAGGTGTTGCTCGCGTGCTCGAGCCGATGTCGTCGGCTGACCGCAAGATCATTCACGACACACTCTCAGGCGTGGACGGAATTGCCACTCGCTCCGAGGGCGATGACCCGAATCGCCGGGTGATCATCGCTCCGGCGAATGCCTGACGATTCTCTGCTCCTTTCTGCACTGCGCGCCATTCAGGCGCGCGGTGCGATCGGAGAGTCTTCGCTCGAGCAGGCGATTGTTCATGCGGAACAGTTCGTAGCGGCGCTCCCTGCACAGGTGGGCACGCTCGTGGATCTCGGCTCTGGGGGAGGACTTCCCGGCCTGGTGATCGCTGTTCGTCGGCCGGAGATTTCCGTGACGTTGGTGGAACGCCGGCAGTCGCGAGCCGACCTGTTGTCTCGTGCGGTGCGGTCGCTCGACTTGACTGATCACGTCACCGTTGTCGCCGGAGACGTTCGTGTGGTGGGGGAGTCGGCCCCGAAGAGCTTTGACGTGGTGACGGCACGGAGCTTTGCTGCTCCCCCGGTGACGGCCCACTGGGCTGGTCTGCTGCTTTGTGGTGGTGGCCGGTTGGTCGTGAGTGAGCCTCCGATCGACGACGCCGAACGGTGGCCTGCTGAACTTCTTGTTGCATCGGGCCTGGTCGATCAGGGTCGTGAACAGGGAGTTCGTGTCTTTCTTCGCGTCTAGAGCGTCACGACGTGTTCCACGTGGAACATTCACGGTGCGCCCGACGCGACTTCAGCAGTTGTTCCACGTGGAACAATCGAGTGTCCCCAAATAGGGTGATACACCAGGGTGCGGGCAATGTCCGCTATCCTTCGCCATCGCCCCCGCCGAGTTGCTGCTCATTGGGCTTGAGCCTGCAGGAGTTGTTCTGTGCTGACGCCAGCCGCAAGTGCGAGCCGTCCTCTTCCCCGTGTGATTGCCATCGCCAACCAGAAGGGTGGCGTTGGCAAGACCACCACAACCGTTAACCTCGGTGCCTGCCTTGCTGAGCTCGGTTACCGAACACTCATCGTCGATCTCGACCCGCAAGGTAATGCGTCGACCGGACTCGGTATCGACAACCGTGGGCTGGAGACCTCCATGTATCACGTGATCATGCATGAAGTGCCGCTGGAGAATTGTGTCGAGCCATCTTCGGTCAAGAACCTCTTTGTGGCGCCGGCCAGTCTCGACCTTGCTGGCGCAGAGATTGAACTCGTGCCGGCCTTCAGTCGTGAGAATCGTCTCCGTAAGGCAATCGCTGATGTGCTCGACGATTACGACTACGTTCTGATCGACTGTCCCCCATCGCTGGGTCTTCTCACTGTCAACGGCCTCAACGCCGCCTCTGAAGTATTGGTGCCCATCCAATGCGAGTACTACGCGCTGGAAGGTCTTGGACAATTGCTGCGCAACGTCGACCTGGTGAAGCGCAACCTCAACCCGCAGTTGGAAGTCAGCACCATCGTGTGTGTGATGTACGACGCCCGCACCAAGCTGGCCGAGCAGGTGGTCAAGGAAGTCCGCGAACACTTTGGTGACAAGGTCTGCCGTACCGTCGTGCCGCGTACCGTTCGTCTTTCGGAAGCCCCGTCGTTCGGCCAGCCGATCATTCAGTTCGATTCCACCTCACGCGGTGCTACGGCATATCGCGGTGTCGCCAAGGAGGTCAGCGGTGGCCCGTCTCAGCGGACTCGGTAAAGGACTCGGTGCACTCATCCCCGCCGACGCCACGTCTGTGGAGGCAGGTGACCAGCCTCGTCTGGAGGACTTACCCGTTGCAAGCATCGTCCCCAACCCCCATCAGCCACGCGTGCACTTCGATGAAGAGTCGCTGTCAGAGCTGGCAGCGTCGATTCGGGAGATCGGAGTGCTGCAACCAGTGTTGGTGCGGTCGGGTGCCGAGGATGGCACCTACGAATTGATCGCAGGTGAACGGCGCTGGCGTGCTGCTCGTCGCGCTGGTCTCGCCGTGATTCCGGCCATCGTGCGCACGACCGACGACCTGGGCTCTGTCGAGCGAGCACTCGTCGAGAACCTTCATCGCCAGGACTTGACCCCGTTGGAGGAGGCATCTGCGTACCAGCAGCTCGTCGAGGACTTCTCGTTGACCCACGAGCAGGTGGCGTCGCGAGTAGGGAAGAGCCGGTCTGCCGTCACCAATACCTTGCGCCTGCTGTCGTTACCGCCGGCGATTCAAGCGCTACTTGCTGATGGCCGGCTCTCGGCCGGGCATGCAAAGGCGTTGCTCGGCAGCCCGGACCGAGCGTTCCAAGAGCAACTTGCTCGTCGGGCTGCCGCGGACAGTTGGTCGGTCCGAATGCTCGAGGAAGCAGTCCGCGACCGTGGCGGCGCTCCGGCACCGCAAGCCCCTGAAGCCGCGCCAGGCAGAGTGGGTGATGGTGCTGGCTTGTCACCCGCTACTCGGCTTCGCCCTCCAGGCCTACTGGAGTTGGAGGAGCTATTGGCTGAATACTTGTCCACACGGGTGAACGTCACCATGGGGACAGGCAAAGGCAAAGTGGTGATCGAGTTTGCAGACCTAGAGGATCTGGAACGAATTTACCACCAGATGACCACTCAGAGTGTTAGCTAGCAATCGATTCCTACTCTACGTCTGAGTTACCGGACGGAACCTCCCCATGAGGGTTACGCACACCCGTGGACAAACCTGTGGATAAACACTTAGGCTGTGCGTAAGATCCAGAGATCAAGGGCCCGCAGCACGCTGAGGGCAAGCTGCGGCGTGGCATCGGTTGCCGCCCGCACCGGGCCAACCGTCACCAGCACTGCCGGCATCTGCGTCTCGCGGAGCACCGGCAACCGCATACCGCTGACTGCTGGCGCCAGGCCCGGCACGGAGCGCATCTCCTGCGCAATCAGCTCGGCCAAGGTACGTCCGCCGACGGACTCGAAGGCGGGAACCTGGTAGTAGTGCGCGATCGCGGCATCCTCGGTGTGACTCTGAAAGCCGACATACACGTGCGCTCCGAAGTGATTGGCAGCCAGTGCCTGAGCGACCGCATCTGGCTCATCGAGGGGCATCACGGTGGCGCCCCGCTGGCGCAGTTCACGTGCCAGTGTGCGGGTGAGCCCGCTGAGTCCGCCGAACTGGCCGACGACCACGCGGCAGTTGGCCAATGACTCGAAGCCGGCGCGCAGGCTTTCGCGTTCACGTACGGCGCCGACGCCAGGCCCGGTGCCGGTCTGGCCACTGACCCGCACTATGGTGCGCAGGGTGTCTGGCCCGCATATGCCGTCGGGCGGCACGCCGCAGTTGGACTGAAAGTCAGCCAGCGCCCGCGACGTGCTCGGCCCGAAAATGCCGTCCACGCGACCGCAATCGAACCCCAGGCGCGCCAAACGCGTCTGCAGGTCGGCAACGTCATCACCACGCAGGTTGGGAGATGTCAGAAGCAGTTGCCGGTCGCCCGGCTTCCATGACGCCTCGACCAGCGCCGTCCACGTGTGCTCGTCGCAAACACCGTTGGCGTGCAGGCCACGGGCCTGCTGGAAGCCACGTGTCGCATGTTCGGTGGCAGCACAAAAGACGCCCGCCTCGGTACCAGCGGCGGGCGTGAACCCGGCGGCACCGAGGCGGCGCTGTAGATCGCGAATTGCCTCGCCGCGCTGACCGAGCGTCAGCGGGAAGTAGGCAGAAATTCGTCGAGCTCCTGGAGGAGTTGGCCCTTGCCCTTGGCCCCAACGAGGCGCTTTTGTACCTCGCCCTGGTTGAAAACCAGCAACGTTGGGATGCTCATCACGTTGAAACGCATGGCGATGTCGGGGTTTTCGTCGACGTTGAGCTTGGCAATGGTGATACCAGGGTTCTCAGTGGCGATCTCGCCCAGAATGGGGGCGATCATCTTGCACGGACCGCACCATTCGGCCCAGAAGTCAACGAGAATCGGCTTGTCGCTGGAGGCGACCGTCTCGTCGAACGTTGAAGTGGTAAGGGTGACGATGCCATCGGCCATGGCTGGTCCTTTCGCTGGGGAGAGTGATGCTACCGCCCTGCAACCGGCCGGGACAGCCACCCATTCCGCAGTCGTCAGGCGTATGACGCGTGACCGACAGCTTCCAGCCAGCGCTCGGTGTCGATAGCAGCGGTGCACCCCGAACCGGCGGCAGTGATGGCCTGGCGGTAGGTGTGGTCCTGGACGTCGCCACAGGCAAATACGCCCTCCACGTCGGTGTAAGAGGAACCTGGCCGGGTGATGAGATAGCCGTTGTCCTCCATTGCCAGCACGCCCTTGAACAGGTCGGTGTTGGGACGGTGGCCAATTGCCACGAAGAGGCCGGTGACAGGCAGCGTGGTGACCTCGCCGGTGACAACGTTGCGAACAACGGCGCCCTCCAGCTTGTGCTCGCCAACGAGCTCGTCGACGACGGTGTTCCAGCGCAGCTCGATCTTCGGGTTGTTGAGCGCCCGTTCCTGCATGATCTTGCTCGCTCGCAACTCGTCGCGGCGCACGATGAGAACGACCTTGGAGGCAAACTTGGTGAGAAAGCTGGCTTCCTCCACCGCACTGTCGCCGCCACCGACGACAGCGATCTCCTGACCGCGAAAGAAGAACCCATCGCACGTGGCACAGGTGGAGAGTCCATGGCCCAGAAGACGCGATTCGGCCTCCAGGCCCAACATCAGGCTCTGCGCGCCGGTTGAGACAATGATCGCGTCGGCAGTGAACAGTGTGTCGCGCACCCACACTTTGAACGGGCGCTCCGTGAAGTCGACGGCGGTGACCTTCTCGGTGAGATACTGGGCGCCGAAGCGGGCCGCCTGCTCGCGCATGCGCATCATCAGGTCGGGGCCCATGATCCCCTCGGGAAAGCCAGGGAAGTTCTCGACGTCGGTGGTGAGCATCAGTTGGCCACCTGGCTGGTCGCTGGTGCTGCTGGGCTCGCCTTCGATCACCAACGGCGCCAGGTTGGCGCGCGCAGAGTAGATGGCTGCGGTGAGGCCGGCAGGGCCCGAGCCGATGATCAGTACCGGGTGATGGCTCATGCCGGGTCCTTCTGGTAGCGGGCTCGGAGTGCGAAGAAACCGGCGATCATCATGATGGCGCCGAGAAGCATGTACGAGATCCAGACCGCGCGCCCATGGCTGACAAAGAAGCCAAGGCCCTCACGCAAGACGCCGAGGAGCAAGATGATGACGAGTGGGACAGCGACGATTGTTGCGATGAGCGCGAGTACGCCGAAGACGACACCGCGCGATGCTTTGACGGCGTTGTCGGTCGCTACGGTGCGGACCTTGCCGACGACTCGCTCGACAGTGTCGGCGAGGTCGGGGGCCCAGTTGGGATCGGTGAAGGGGTTACCCGGCATGAGCTGGAGCCTACCCGCCGCGTCACCAGAGGCTGAGCGCCAATGAGACGATCGCCGCGTGGTAGGTGACCATCACCGCCACGGCCATCCACGAACGCTCACGCACGAACGCTCGCCAACCCAAGAGCGAGTCGCTGATGACGAACAGGGTGGCGCCGGCGATCACCCAGCCACGCCCAGTCGCCCAGCCACACACCGTCATCGCAGAGATGACGACGAGATAAGCGATGACTGGAACGCGCAGTGCCGGATCCTTCGCGATCGCACCGCTCACGATGCGCCGGCCCGCTGTCGCAGCGAGCACCGCCATCAGGGCAAGTGCAACCGCTGCCAGTGCGACGTGGGGCATGCCGTACTGCACGAACAATGCAATGAAGATGACGTGCCCGATGAGGAACGACGCCAGCCCGAGGACGAAATTGTCGATCGGTGCCATCAGGGCAATGTCGCCCCATAGGCAGAACACCAGCGCAATCACGGCGGTGGCAACTCGACCTGTGGGCGACTCGTTGGCAATGGCGAGGCCGATGACCAGCATCGTGGTGAGCGGTTTGGCCCACGCCTCGATGCGTGCGGACGTGGTGAGGCGTGACCACCAGTTGGCCAGTGCGCACAGAGCCGTGGCAGTAAGGAGCGCGACCTGCATGGCTGCGGGTCAGGGCCCGACAGAGGCGAGCACGGTGCAATCGTCGGTGATGGCAGAGGTCATCCCGGTGACCGTATCGCGAGCGGCGATCGCGAAGGCACCCTGGTACTGAATGTCGGCCAGGAACACCTGCTGCGGGGTGAGACAACCCAGCGCCGGGCGAGCGTAGACAG
>JBBQMG010000075.1:0-19329 GCA_038328705.1 Acidimicrobiales bacterium
CGACAACAACTTCTCGTCCTCCTGCCAGTCGACGTCGAAGGTCAGGTCGAGCCGTGCGCTGCCGGCGCGCAGCGTCAGCAATTGCGTCATCGTGCTGCGGCCGAACGTGCGGCGCACTTCCAGCGTCGCCACCAACGGGCCGGAGTCAAGAATGGTGACCGACTGAACGCCACCGAGCCGTGCCCCGAGCCCACGAGTCCATTCCTCCACGTCCCACGCGTCGTACTCGATGGGGTGATCGGGCGCGAGTTCTACTGATACGGACTCGCCGGGCGGCAGTAACTGGCGGCCGGCCTTGACGTCGATGATGGACGTGACGGTGCCATCGAGATCCCAATTGACGGCGAGCTGCCCGTTGGTGAACGAGTGCTCGGTCACCGCGATGCGGTCGGCGATCGGCTGTGCGACGTGTGCGGCGAGGCCGAAGCCGGGGACCTCCACCAACGCGGCAACTGAGCCATCGTGCAGCGTCTGCGTTGGGCCGTCACCGGCGGGTGTCGTTGAAGATGCAATCACCTCACGGCGTGGCCCGGTTGCAGCGTTGGCCAGCGAGGGTGTCGAGGGGGCGATGCGCTGAATTGCGTCGGCGATCAGCTCCTCCAGCCGTGCTGCCACCTGTGCATGCGCGGCTTCGCTGTCCTCGTAGACCCACGTAATGGAACTACCGGGGATGATGTCGTGGAACTGCTGCAGCAGCACTTCTTTCCACAGCAACTCCAGTTCTGCGACGACCTCGGTGGGCACCTGGCCGCCGGACGCCCACCACAGCTCGGCCTCGCGCAACAGGCCTTCGCAGCGACGGTTGCCGACCTTGGTTTTCGCCTGGCTGGTCAACGTTCCACGGTGCATCTCGAAGTAGAGCTCGCCGTTCCACACCGGCACCGGCGAGCCGGCCGCAATCTCGGCTTCAACTCTCGTGAAGAACTCGTCGGTGGTGCCCGGGGTAACACGCGGTGCACCATCGAGATCGGCGAATCGACGCGCCCGCTCGATCATCTCGCGCGTCGGGCCGCCGCCACCGTTGCCATAGCCGTAGGGCATCAGCGACCAGTCGCTCCAGCCGTGGTCCTTGAAGTTCTTCTCGCTGAACACCAGCTCCTCACCAACGATGGTGGCGTTGTAGGTGTCGACCGGTGGGAAGTGGGTGAGAACCTGCGAGCCGTCGAGCCCTTGCCACTGGAAGGTGTTGTGCGGGAAGCGGTTCTGCTTGTTCCAGCTGAGCTTCTGCGTGATGAACCGATCGCAGCCGCCGGCATTGAAGATCTGCGGCAGCGAGGCTGGGTAGCCGAAGACGTCGGGAATCCATACCTCGTCACAGCGTTTGCCGAACCGGCTTTCGAAGTAGCGCTGGCCGTACACCATTTGGCGCACCAGGCTCTCGCCGCTGGGCAGGTTCATGTCGGCCTCTACCCACATGGCACCGACCGGCTGCCACTGCCCGGTGGCGACGCGCTCACGAATGCGTTCGAACAGCGGTGGGTATTGACGCTCCATCCAGTCGTACTGCGCAGCCTGCGAGCAGACGAAGCGGTACTCGGGATACTCGTCCATCATGCGCGTCGCGCTCGCAAAAGTTCGCGCGCACTTGCGGACGGTTTCGCGAATCGGCCACAGCCACGCGCTGTCGATGTGCGCGTGGCCGACGGCGATGACCTGATGCGCACCATCGCGGGCATTCAAGGCAAGGGCTGGCTGCAGCAACTTGCGCGCAGCCGCGGCGGTGCCCTTCATGTCGTAGAGGTCGAGCGCGTTGAACGCGGCCTCCATCTCGCGCAGCAACCGTTGACGTCGCTTGTCGGTCGGTGCCAGTGCGGTGAACAGCCCCAGCAGTACTTCCACGTCGAGCAGCAGATGGAACACTTCGTCGTTGCGCACCGCCAGCGATGCTTGCCGCAGGGTGTACAACGGCCTGTCACCCGCGGTCCTCAGCGACCCGAGGTTGCCGAAGCGAGCGCCCACCATTGGGAAGGCCGGGTTGGAAGCGGCTTCCAGCACGATCTCCAGCGGTCCCGCAGCGGCCTCCGGCAACGCAAGGCCGCTGCGACGCGGATGAATGCCCTGAACTGGTGCACCCTGGCCATCAGCGCCGGGCGCCCACACCAGACCCTCGCTCTGAAACCCGGCCGCGTCCGGATGGAAGCCAAGGTCGATCACGGCTTCCAGCGATGCGCCCGCCCAGTTGGCCGGCACATCGACAGTGAAGCGGAACCAGGTGGTGCCCCACGGACGACTCCACTTGTCACCGATGGTGAACTCGCGGCCTTCCGCCGCAAGTGCCTCCATCGCAACGGTGTACAGCACCGGCTCACCCGGTGCGTCCCACGCGGTGACCTGCATCGGCGCGCTGGCCGAATACATCGCCGGCATCACTCGCTCGCTCAGTTCCCGCCGAATGCGTCGCTCCACCAACATCGCGTCGTCATGCATGGAGCGAGGTTACGCGGCTGACGACCGATCAGCGGGCACAGGAGATACAGCGAGCTGCGGAGGGCAGGGCAAGCAGGCGCTCCACCCCGATGAATCCCTGGCAGTGCTCGCACACGCCGTAGCCGGGCTGCTCGAGACGGTCGCGTGCCAGCAGCATTGCCTCGCGATCCGCCTTCGCCTGGCGCAGCAGCGCGGCTACCTGCTGACGTTCGAACGCAATCGTCGTGCCCTCGGGGTCGTGTTCATCATCGACGTTCGACTGCACCGCCGCCTCGACGATGTCGTCGAAGCTGCGTGTCAACGTCATGATCTGCTCGGCGAGCCGGATCAGCTCGGCGAATACATGGCTGCGCAGCGCACGGCGGTCGCGGCTGGTGAGCATTGGAGGATCGACCATCCGGACAGCATGCCGTAGTGACCTGACTATCGTCACCCCCATGGGTCCCGCCGATCGTCCATCGTCTCCGGAGTTGTGGGCCCGGCTTCGCGACCTGTGCGACCACCTGCCCGAAACCAGCAGCAAGATCAGCCACGGGGAGCTGGCGTGGTCGGTAGGACCGGGGAAGAAGACCCGCCAGTTCGCCACCACCTGGGACCACCACCACGATGACCACAACGCGGTGCTGTTCGCCGCGCCGCCCGGCGCGCAGGATCAGCTGGTTGCCGCCGAGCCGGAGCGCTACTTCATGCCGCCCTACTACGGCGGTCGCGGGTGGGTGGGCATGTACCTCGACATCGCCGACGTCGACTGGGATGCCGTCGAGCTACACCTCGGCGACGCCCACGCGCACACCCGCGGGTAGCGTCGCCCCACGATGAATGACCTCCCGCTGTCCGGTGTCCGAGTGCTCGACCTCACCCGCGTGCTCGCCGGACCCCATGCGGCGCGCATGCTCTGCGACCTCGGCGCCGAGGTGATCAAGGTCGAGCCGCCGGAGGGCGACATCACCCGCACCACCTGGCCGCGGGCGAACAGCATCTCCAGCTACTTCGCGCAGCAGAACGTGGGGAAGCAATGCATCAGCATCGACCTCGACCACCAGGCGGGCCGCGAATTGCTGCTGAAGCTGACCGACCACTGCGACGTGGTCATCGAGAACTTCCGGCCGGGCGTCACGGACCGCCTGGGCATCGGGTGGTCGGTGCTGCACGCCCGCAACCCACGGCTCATCTTCGCCAGCGGCAGCGGCTACGGGCAGACCGGGCCGTGGGTGCACCGACGTGCGTACGCACCGGTGGTGGGGGCCGAATCGGGCTTCACCAAATCACAGGGCGATGCCCGCTCGGGCAACTACGCCAACGATCCGCACAGCCATGCTGACATGTACACCGCACTCGAGCTGGGTGCCGCTGTGCTGGCCGCGCTGTACCAGCGCGAGCGCACTGGCCGGGGTGACCGCATCGACGTGTCGATGGCCCAGACAATGCTCTACGTCAACGAGCACGCGCACGACGGGCTGTGGTCCGACCCGGTGCCCGAGGGCGTCATCCGCAGCTTCCGCCCGATGGACTATCCGGTCCTCACTGCGGCCAATGGCGATTCGGTGGTCATCAGCGGGCATCCCGCCGAGAACAAGACCTTCGACTTCTACATGGAGTCGATCGGGCGGTCCGAGCTGTGTGCCGACCCTCGCTTCGTCGACACCGCCTCGCGCTTGGCACACCTCGACGCCATCCACGAAGAGCTCCACTGGTGGGCCGCCACGATGCCCAGCGCCGACGCCATCGAAGACGCCATGTCGCGCAACAAGCTGGCGGTGGGTCGGCTGCGGTCGGTGCACGACGTGTGCGACACCGACTGGGCCCGCGAGCGCGAGGTGGTGGTCGAGATCTCCGACCGCGGCGAGGGCACGATACGCATCCCCAACGCGCCATGGCGGTTCGAGGGCAGCGACGTTCGAGTGGCTGGCGTGCCGCGTTACCGCGGGGAGGACAACCGGGCGGTGCTGTCGGACCTGCTCGGTTTGTCGGCGGAGGCGATCGACGCGTTGGAGGCCGAGGGCGTGCTCACCAGTCGGCTGCCGAAGCGCTGAGGCCACAGGTGGCGTTGCAATTTCCCGTTGGGCCGATGAGGGCCGCCCTCGGCGATCTACCGCCTGCTGCGCACGACGACGAGTGGGCCTACGAGATCAAGTGGGACGGCTATCGCACGCTCGCCTTCGTGGACGATGGACGGGTACGGCTGCAGAGCAGCAACGGCATCGACGTGACGGCCAAGTACCCCGAGTTGATCGGTTTCGGCGAGTCCGTCAATGCGCCGTCAGCGATCATCGACGGCGAATTGCTGGTGCTCGATGACAACGGTCGACCGAACTTCGGGTTGCTGCAACAGCACAGCGCGCAGGTCGTGTTCTACCCGTTCGACGTACTGCAGATAGCGGGGATCGACATGATCTCGCTGCCCTACGAGCAGCGACGGGCGCTGTTGGAGTCGCTGGTCGAGCCAGGCACGAACTGGATGGTGCCCGCGTATCGCATTGGCGACGGAGCGGCCCTTTACGAGGTAACTGCAACTCAGGGGATGGAAGGCGTCATGGCGAAGCGGCTGGGGTCGCCCTACCTGCCCGGTAAGCGCTCACCGAACTGGCGCAAGGTGAAGCATCGTCTGCGCGTGGAGGTCATCGTCGGCGGATTCAACCAGGGCACCGGCAATCGTTCCACGACATTCGGGGCGCTGCTGGTCGGAGTGCTGGAGGAAGACGGGGCGCTGCGATTCGCGGGCGGCGTCGGAACCGGTTTCGACCAGGCCCTGCTCGAGTCGCTGAGCACCGCGCTGCGATCATTGGCCACTCCCTACTGCCCGTTCAACACGACACCGCCGCGCAGCTACCTGGCCGCCGCCACCTGGGTTCGCCCCGAGTTGCGAGCGTTGGTGGAGATCGCCGAGTTCACCAACGAAGGCCACGTCCGCCACGCGAGTTTCATCCGCCTCATCTAGCCTCCCCTAGACCGCCCAGCCCCGCCCGTGTCCGAGTGCCACGCATCCAGTCCGAGTGCCGCGCCGGGATGCGAGTGGGTACTCGCATCCCGGGGTGCGAGTACCCACTCGGATGGATGCTCGACAGGTCGTAGAGTTCCGACCGTGATCAGCCGTGACGATGCACTTGCCCTTGACGCCGCCGACCCGTTGGCGCCATTCCGCGAGCGATTCCACATTCCCGACCCAACGGTGATCTATCTCGACGGTAACTCGCTGGGCATGCCCCCCAAGCGCACGCTGCAGCGGCTCACCGAGGTGTACAACGACGACTGGGCGACCGGGCTGATTCGCAGCTGGGATCACTGGGTGGACATGCCCCAGCGCGTTGGCGATGTCCTGGCACCGCTGATCGGCGCCGCGCCCGGCGAGGTAGTGCTGCACGACAACACGACGCTCAACGTCTACCAAGCGGTCCATGCCGCTATTGGGCTGTCGGCCGATCGCGGGCACTCACGCACGGTGATCGCGATCAGCGAGGACGACTTCCCCACCGATCGCTACGTCGTCGACGGCATCGCCGAGGCACTTGGCATCACCGTCCGTCACGGCTTCGATCAACTCGACGACGTGGCGGTGATGGTGCGTTCGGTCATCGACTATCGCACCGCCGAATTGCTCGACGTGGCGGCCGAAACTGCACACGCCGCAGCTGCAGGTGTCGTGTCGGTGTGGGATCTCTCCCACGCCGCGGGCGCCATCGAGATCGATCTGCACGCGTGCGGCGTCGAGTTGGCCATCGGCTGCAGCTACAAGTTTCTCAACGGCGGTCCCGGTGCGCCGGCATGGACGTTTGTCGACAGCGCACTCCATGCAACCGTTCGCCAGCCGATCTGGGGCTGGTTCGCCAACGAGGACATGTTCGCCATGGGCCCGGCCTTCAACCCGCGCCCCGACATCGCCCGCATGATGCTGGGCACGCCCTCGATCCTGGCGCTGGTGGCGGCCGAGGTCGGCATTGCGCTCTCGGCAGAGGCCGGCATGCCCGCCATTCATGCGAAGGGATCGGCACTCACTGGCTTCGCCATCGAGTTGTGCGATCAACACGGTCTGGCGACCCCCTCACCGCGCGACCCGGCGCGACGCGGCAACCACGTCGCCATCCAACACCCGAACGCCAAGTCACTGGTGAAGGAACTCAGTGCGCGCAACGTGATCTTCGACTTCCGCGAGCCCAACATCATCCGCGCCGGCTGCAGCCCGCTGACCACCCGCTTCGTTGACGTCTACGACGGCGTCACCGCAGTCGCCCAACTCGGCGCTCACTGACCGCTCAGGAAGCGCTGGGCAAGCGCAAGATCGGGCAGCCTTCACCTTCGGCGACCGTCAACAGAATCGGATCGGCTGTCGCTACTGTCATCTCGCCAAGGACCGCCGTCGCCGCGCAGAACGAGTCTGCCAGCGACAACGTCCGCCCCGTGGGACCATAGTGGCGGGCACGGAGCCGTCCGGCTTGAGCGCCGACCGGATAGTCCGCAACCACGACCTCGATGCCCAGAGCCGACACCGCTACTTCGATTTCGTCAGAGGCAACGCCATAGACGCGCTCCATCCGGTCGACCACCTCCGCCAATTGCACCGACGACATGGCCAGCTGGCCATCCCACAACAGACCCTGCACAATCGGCGCTGCCGGTTCGTCACGCAGGTAGGCGATGAGTGCGTACGCGTCCAGCAGCACGGTCACTTCGTCACCCTGCGCACCTTGGCGCGCTGGCCCTTCCTCTCGGCATCGACCTCCATGGTGCGAAGCTCATCGGTCGTTGGACCCGGCCCCGCGAATCGGCCGCGAAAGTGAACAACCGGGTCGTCAGGGACTGCGCGAACGACGGCCAAGTCACCCCGGTCGATGACGGCCACGCGGCCGACACCCCACCGACGTCTGATCGACGCTGGAAGTGAGATTGAGCCGTTGGACGTCACCCGGACGACAGACGCTTCGCATCCGATACTAGGTGCCTCCGTATGATGCTGCACCAAATCATCATATCGAGAAGTGTCGAACTCTCCCACTGAGATCGCACCGGACGGCTGGACGTACACTCCGGCTCGGGGGTGGTGCACGTGATCGACGTACGGGACGAGCAGATCGATGCAGGGATCATCGGGGCCGGGTTCGCGGGCATGTACATGCTGTACGCGCTGCGCGAGCAGGGCTTCAGTGCAAGGGTGTTCGAAGTGGCCGACGACGTCGGTGGCACCTGGTACTGGAACCGCTACCCCGGCGCACGGTGCGACGTGGAGAGCCTGGAGTACAGCTACTCGTTTAGCCCCGAGCTGGAGCAGGAGTGGGAATGGAGCGAGCGCTACGCCGGCCAACCGGAGATTCTGCGCTACGCGCAGCACGTGGCCGACCGGTTCGACCTGCGCCGCGACATCCAATTCGAGACCCGTGTTCTGTCCGCCGACTTCGACGACGAGACCGCGGGGTGGACCATCGTCAGCCGCTCACACGACGGCAGCGAACAGGCCACCCGCGCGCAGTTCATGATCACCGCGGTCGGCTGCTTGAGCAGCACCAACCTGCCGCAGTTCCCCGGCCGCGACACGTTCACCGGCCCCACGTATCACACCGGCACCTGGCCCCACGAGGGTGTCGACTTCACCGGCAAGCGGGTCGCGATCATCGGCACTGGGTCATCGGCGGTGCAGTCGATCCCGTTGATCGCGAAGCAAGCCGCACACCTCACCGTCTTCCAACGCACGGCGGCCTACACGGTTCCCGCTTACAACCGCAGCCTGGCGGCCGAGGAGATCGCGGAAGTGAAAGCCGACTACCGCGAGCTGCGAGCCGCCAATCGGCAGATGAGCGGCGGCTTCGGAGCCCGCACGCAGCGCAACGAGATCGGCGCGCTCGATGTCACGCCCGACGAGCGCGCCGCGGAGTTTCAGCAGCGTTGGGACGTCGGCGGCCTCACGTTCCTGGGCAGCTACAACGACCTGATCCTCAACCCGGACTCGAACGAGACAGCTGCCGAATTCGTGCGCGCCAAAATCGCCGAGACCGTCACCGATCCGGCCACCGCCGCGCTGTTGACGCCGTTACATGTGATCGGCTGCAAGCGGTTGTGCATCGACACCGGCTACTACGAGACGTTCAACCGCGACAACGTCTCGCTAGTGGACGTCAGCAAGCAGCCGATCGAGCAGATCACCGCCACCGGGGTGCGCGTCGGCGGCATCGACTACGAGGTCGACGCGATCGTGTACGCCACCGGCTTCGATGCGATGACGGGCAGCCTGTTGAAGGTCAACGCCCGCGGCACCGAGACGTCGCTGCAGGAGGCGTGGGCAGCAGGGCCGCGCACGTACCTCGGTCTGTCGGTGCACGGGCTGCCCAACATGTTCACGATCAGTGGCCCCGGCAGCCCGTCGGTGCTGACCAACATGATCACGTCGATCGAGCAGCACGTGGAGTGGATTCGTGACTGCCTGGTGTCCATGCGTTCGCAGGGTCTGCGGCGCATCGAAGCGGCCGAGTCAGCGCAGGACGCCTGGGTCGACTACGTCAATGCCGTCGCCGACATGACGCTGTTCCCGACCTGCAACTCGTGGTACCTCGGTGCCAACGTGCCAGGCAAGACCCGCGTGTTCATGCCGCTTCCCGGCTTCCCCCCGTACGCCGAGCAATGCGAAGCCGTCGCCGCCAACAACTACGAGGGCTTCGTCCTCTCATGACTTTCTGCCGGCGAATACTCGGTGTTCTCAGTCCCGGAACCCGGGACTGAGCCCACCCAGAATCGAAGTTGGGACGCCGCCTGCCCAGAAACCACTTGCGCGCGCAAATGGGTGGTGTTGAGTTTCAGCATGGGTGGGGTTATACCTCGAGTTCGGAGCGGGAACGGTACTGCTCGAGAGATTCGGGGTTGGCGAGGGCTTCGGTGTTGCGGACTGCACGGCCGTTGACGACGTCGGCTACAGCCAACTCGCTGATCTTGTGGCTGCGCGTTCGCGGCACGTCGGTGACCAGCACGATGCGAGCGGGTACGTGTCGCGGCGAGGCATGAGCACGTAGACGCGCCCGAATCTTGGCCTGTAACGCGTCGGTCAACCGCACCCCCTCCGCGAGCCGCACGAACAGCACGATTCGTGTGTCGTCGTCCCATTCCTGCCCAACGGCGATCGCCTCGACAACACCGGCGATCTGCTCGACGTGCGCATAGATCTCGGCGGTGCCGATTCGCACGCCACCCGCGTTCAGCGTGGCGTCGCTGCGACCGTGGATGACCATGCCGCCGTGCTCCGTCCAGGAGGCGAAGTCGCCGTGCGCCCACACGCCGTCGAAGCGCTGGAAGTAGGCCGCATCGAACTTCGAACCGGCCGCGTCGTCGCCCCAGAAGCCGACCGGCACGCTCGGGAATGGCACCGAGCAGACCAGCTCGCCCTTCTGGCCAGGCTCAGTCACCGCCTCTCCGTCGGACGAGAACACCTCCACCGCCATGCCCAACCCGGGGCCTTGAATCTCGCCGGCATACACAGGTCGTGTGGGATCGCCGCCCACGAAACACGCGCACAGGTCGGTACCGCCGCTGATGCTCGCCAGGTGCACATCGGGCTTCATCGCGTCGTACACCCAGCGGAAACCCTCTTCGCTCAACGGCGAGCCGGTACTGCACACCGTGCGCAGGGCGGCAAGGTCGTGCGAGTCGACTGGACGCACGCCGACCTTGTGCACACTGTCGATGTACTTGGCAGAGACGCCCAGCAATGTGAGCCGTTCGCTCGCAGCGATGTCGAACAGCCGGGCGGCAGACGGGAACGCAGGGTTGCCATCGAACAGCACAGCCGTTGCGCCGCTGGCCAACACGCTGACCAACCAGTTCCACATCATCCAGCCACAGGTGGTGAAGTACAGCACCCGGTCGCCAGCGTGGATGTCACAGTGCAACTGGTGTTCCTTGAGATGCATCAGCAGCACACCGAGCACGCGATGGGTGATGCACTTCGGCTTCCCCGTCGTGCCGCTCGAGTAAAGGATGTAGACGGGGTGGTCGCCTGGAAGTCGAGTGAAGCGCAACGGCGCGTCGGCATGCGGGGCGAGGTAGCCGGCCCAGCGCACACCGCTGGCAATGGTGCTCACGTCGGGAGCATCGGCGAGCACCCCAACCACCACCGTTCGGCGAACAGAGGGCAACTGCTCGACGATTGCCGCGATGCGTCCAAGGCAGTCGAACTCCTTGCCCGCATAGCGATAGCCGTCGGCAGCGACCAGCACGGTCGGCTGGGTCTGACCGAAACGGTCGACCACTCCATCGACGCCGAAGTCGCTGGACGTCGACGTGAACGTGGCCCCGATCGCGTTCGCCGCGAGGAAGGTCACGACCGTCTCGCGCACGTGCGGCATGTAGGCGGCAACACGGTCGCCCGGCCGCACGCCGTCGGCAACCAACGCGGCCGCGAGCGCAGCAACGGAGGAGCGCAGTTCGGCCCACGTGAGAGCCTTGCGTTCGCCGTGCTCGCTGATCGCGACGATCGCTTCCTCGCCGGCACCGGGTCGTTCGGCGAGTGCGTTCTCTGCGTACGACACCGACGACTCCGGGAAGAACCGAGCACCACGGATGGAGCCGTCAGCGGAATCGAGCGCCACCGGGCCGGGTTCGCCGATCACCTCGCTGTACTCCCACACTCGCCGCCAGAAGTCGCCGGGCGACGCGACCGACCAGGTGTGCAACGCCACTGAATCGACCACTTCGGGATGGTCGGCGGTGACCGACCGGCGGAATGCTTCCATGCGCGTGGCAGCAACACGTTCGAATGTCGGTGTCCACAACGGTTGCATCGGTGGCATCCTACTTTTCATGGATCTCGCACTTCACGGTCGACGGGCATTGGTCACGGGCGCTTCCAGCGGCCTCGGTCTGGGGTGCGCCCAGGCGCTCGCTGCGGAAGGTGCACAGGTCACGCTGCTGGCTCGCACCGCCGACCGCCTCGCGGCAGCGGCCGCCACGATCCCGACGCCGACGCACTCGCTCGTCGGCGACCTCTCCGACCTCGACTCCATTCCGGGTCTGGTGGCGGCGGCCGACCGGTTGATGGGCGGCATCGACATCGTCATCGTGAACGCCGGCGGGCCGCCGGCCGGCACGTTCGCCAGCCTCGAGTTCGAGCAGTACGAAGCCGCGCTGCGATTGAACCTGCTTTCCGGCGTTGCGCTCTGCCAGGCCGCACTGCCCGGAATGCGTGAGCGCGGCTGGGGCCGCGTCGTGGCCATCACCTCCACGTCCGTGCGCGAACCCATCGGCAATCTGATGCTGTCGAACACGGCGCGCGCGGGCTTGACCGCCTTCCTCAAGACGGTGGCCACCGAGGTTGCACCCGACGGCGTCACCGTCAACATGCTGCAGCCCGGGCTGCACGTGACCGACCGCATCACGTCGCTCTATGGCGACACCAGCAATCTGGCAGCCGCGGTGCCGACCCGCACGCTCGGCGATGCTGGCGACTTCGGCCGCATCGCCGCCTTCCTGTGCGGCGATTCAGCCCGCTACATGACGGGCGTGTCGATCCCCGTGGACGGCGGCGCCCTTCGCGGCCTCCAGTAAGCCATCAGAGTGCCAGGCCGCCAGTGCGAGTGCTACGCGGCCAGTGCGAGTGCCACGGGACCATGCGAGTGGGTACTCGCACCCCAGGGTGCGAGTACCCACTCGGATGCCGGCGTGGCACGTGCACTGCCGGCGTAGCACTCGGATGGTTAGGCGCGGCGGGAGCGGGGGCCGACGTGGGCGACGCGGCTGGGGACAGGGTGGCCGACGAGCCGTTCAACCAACAGCGCGGCTTCGATCAGCGCGTCGATGCCGATGCCGGTGTGGATGCCCAGGTCGTCGCACAGCGCGACAGCTTCCTCGGTCGCGACATTGCCGGCAGCGCCAGCCGCGAATGGTGAACCGCCAAGGCCGCCCACGGACGTGTCGAATCGCACCACACCCGCCTGCAGGCCGGCGAAGAGGTTGAGTAGGCCGGTACCACGCGTCTCGTGCAAGTGCAGCCCAACCGACGTGCCGGTGATGGCCAACACGTCGTCGATGCGCCGCGGTGTGGCCATGCCGGTTGTGTCGGCCAAGGTGATCGCCGCGGAGCCTGAGGCACGTAACCGATTGGCCAGCAGCGCCACATCCGCGGGCTTCGCGTCGCCTTCGTAGGGCGAACCGAACGAACACGAGATCACTGCGTCGACGGGTACCTCACCGGCCAGCGAGCAGATGGCTTCGATGGCAGCGACCGACTCGTCGATCGACATCTGCACGTTCCGCTGGTTGTACGTGGCCGATGCAGAAATGGTGACGGTCAGCTCGTCGAGACCTGCCGCCAGCGCAAGCTCGGCACCTCGAACATTTGGCACCAGTGCGGCACGAACGACGCCATCCAACGGCCCCAACGCAGCCACCACCTCGGCAGCACCGGCCATTGCGGGCACCGCCTTCGGGCTGACGAATGCGGCGATCTCGATGTGAGTGACACCCGCGATCAGTAGCGCGTCGATCAGCTCCAGCCGATCGTCGACACTGATCGGTGCCTCTGACTGCAAGCCATCGCGGGCACCGACTTCGCGGATGGTGATGCGCTGCGGCAGGTTCATCGTGCGGCTCCTTCGTTGCCGATTGCGTGCAGCGCTGCCAGCGCCATGTCGCGCAGCATCGGTGACAGTGTGCGCGGCCGCAAGGTGCCGCTGTGCGGTGTCGAGTTGATCAGCCCGATCGCCGCTTGTACCGCGGCGGTCGCACGTGCGCGAGCGATGCGCGGATGATGCTGGCGCAGCACTGCGACCCAGACATCCACGTACTGCCGCTGCAGGGCACGGACCGTGTGCGCCTGCCCTTCGTCGAGCTGGCGCAGCTCGCGACCGTGCACCACGATCAAGTCCGGTTGGCCCAACGCGAAACGCACCTGCATGTCGACAAGCGCGGTCAGTGCCAGATCAGCATCGCTGGCGGCATCGACACATTCACGGCCACCCGACAACAGTTGCTCGCTCACGTCGGTGAGCATCGCTGCCAACAATGCCTGCTTGCCCGGGAAGTGCCAGTAGATGGCCGGGCCACTGACACCTGCTGCGGCACCGATGTCGTCGATGGTGGTCGCGCCGTAGCCGCGCGTCGCAAAGAGATGCGCGGCCGCACGAGTGATCTGTTCGGAGCGAGTCGGAGTCACCAACTGCCCGAGCTTCCGCCACCACCACCGCCCCCGGAGAAGCCGCTGGAAAACCCGCCGCCGGAGCTGCCGCTGCCTGCGGCCGGCGCGGGCTTGGTGCGTGCTGCCGACCAGTCGCCACCGTGGCTGTAGATGAACAGCGGTGCGGTCTGTAGCACACGATCCGTCGATGGCACTGCGCTGCTGGCCACTGCTCGGCCCCACGCTTTCGCCGCACCCAACGCCACTGCCCATGCGGAGTACTCGCGCAGCAGGCCGTTCTTCCACGCCCAGTCGACGTGTTGTCCTTCGCTGGCCTCCAGGAAGCGGCGGAACGATTCGGTGCGCAACGCCAGCGCACTGCCCGTCGCACTGCGCTGCGGCAGGAGTGGGCGATACGCCATTCCCGCGACGACCGCGGGCACGGCGAAACCTGCCAACAACGCGATCGGCCAACTGGCCAGAAAGCCCTTCCAGGCACAGAAGCCGACCACCGCGGCGGCGAGGGCCGTGACCACGCCCAGCGCCGCGGGGAACTTCGGTGACGTGCCGGGCGCGAACTTGTTCCACCAACCCGAGGCCGCCGCGACCTGCTTCTGCTCGACCATCACTGTCGACCACAACGTCTCCAGCTCGGGCTGGTACTTCCCGAGGGTCAGCCGACCGTCGGCGCCCAGCAGGGTGGTGATGCGCTCGCGAGTGACCGGTTCGGCCGTGGCCAACGCGGAGCCGGCGGTCAGGATCTGTGGACTGTCATTCGTCAGCTCGACCACCCCGACCGCGATCTGATCGGAGAACCATGCCGACACCGAGGCGCTGTCCACCGACTCGTTCAGCAGCAGCGCCCCCTGCCACGGCCGAATGCCGGCGGGCGGCACGAACTCGGTCGTCACCATCGAGTCGAGTTCCTTGTCGGTCACCAACCGGGTGGGGCCACCCGACGTGCTGTACGCGGCGTCGGCCGCGCCACCACCACCCACCTCGTTGCGACCCTGACGACGAGCGATGCGGTAGCCACCGAGCCCCGCGGCAACGCCAAGCAGGCCAACACCTCCGGCCAATGGCAACGAGTTGCTGTGGCGAGTTGGGATGGGCGCGGGCAACGGCACGTCGATCGGCTTCGTCAGCGACACGATCTGGCCGCCGACCGTGACGGCATAACCCGCGCGTAGCGGCTCGAAGACCACGCGATACAAGTCGCCGTCGCGGGTAAGTTCACAACCGCCAACGGTGCCGGCCGGGCCGACGTTGCACGTCGGGTTGGCGAGCTCGAAGCCGGTGAGAATGACCTCGAAGCGACCCGTCTCGAACTTCTCGGGGTTCTGAGGATCACCGATGATGTCGAGCGCCAGTTGCCCGGTGGACAGCTGCGCGTCGGGCAAGGTGTAGGACAGCTCGTAACGGTGCTGACCATCGATGGTCGTGTCGGGATCGCCAATGCGAATACGGGTCTGGAAGCCTTGATCGGCAACGCTGACTTGATCCGGCGCGGTTGATGAACGCGCCCCGACATCGGTTGCGGCACCGAAGTCATTGGGAATGATGCGCTCGTAGCCGTGACGGTCGTAGGTACCGAAGTCTTCGTCGACCGTCTCGCGAACGCGCACGCCGTCGGTACCGACGGGGCTGACGACCACCTGCTTGGCATCGAAACGTTCCTCGTGCGTGCCGCCACCCATCAACCCAGCAAGCACCAGCAGCGGCCCCACCACCAGGGAGCCGCCGACGGCGACGTGACGAAGAGAGCCGACGGGATTGAGCACACCCGCACGGTACCGGGTAGCGACGACTCGAGGCGGCTGACCCACCCGGATCGAGGCCCTGCTAGATTAACGAGCGTTCAAGGACGTTCAAGAAGGGGACCGCGGAATGATCGAGTTCACCGACGAGCAAGCTGCGTTCCAATCGGTCGTGCGCGACTTCGCGTGTCGCGAACTTGCACCGCACGTCGATCTCTGGGAGGCCGACGCTGAGCTTCCGCTCGACGCGGTCGCGGCAATGGCCGAGCTTGGACTGTTCGGCATCGTGTTCCCTGCCCAGTGGGGTGGCAGCGACGGCGACTTCACCTCGCTGTGCATCGCCATCGAGGAGATCGGTCAGGTGAGCCAGAGCCTCGGAATCACGCTGTCCGCCGCAGTCGGGTTGGGCGCCAACCCGATCCACTCGTTCGGCAACGACGAGCAGCGAGCCGAGTGGCTGCCGGCGTTGGTCGCCGGTTCTGCGCTCGGCGCCTTCGGCCTCACCGAGCCCGACGCGGGCAGCGACGCCGGCGGCACGCGCACACGCGCCGTCTACGACGCAAGCACCGAGGAATGGGTGATCAACGGCAGCAAGGCCTTCATCACCAACTCGGGCACCGCCATCACGTCCATTGTGACCGTGACCGCACTGACGGGAGCGGCCACCGATCGGCCCGAGATCTCCTCCTTCATCGTTCCCGCGGGCACACCCGGCATGACCATCGAACCTGCCTACCGGAAGCTGGGCTGGCACGCCAGCGATACGCACGGCATCACTCTCACCGAGTGCCGCGTGCCCGCCGCCAACATGTTGGGCGCGCAAGGCACCGGGCTGAAGAACTTCCTCGCCATCCTCGACGACGGCCGAATCGCCATCAGTGCGCTGGCCGTCGGCTGCGCGCAGGCCTGCCTCGATCTGGCCGTCGACTACGCCAAGGAGCGCCAAGCCTTCGGTGGTGTAATCGGCCGCTTCCAGGGTCTCGCGTTCCAGCTCTCCGACCTCGCGGTCGCGGTCGAAAACAGTCGCAATCTCACCTACGGTGCCGCCCGCCTGAAGGAGCGCGGCAAGCCATTTCGTCAGGCGGCCGCGATGGCCAAGTTGTACAGCACCGAAACTGCGGTCACTGCCACTCGCATTGCCACCCAGGTGTTCGGTGGCATGGGCTTCATGGAAGAGTCGGCGGTGGCCCGTTTCTATCGTGACGCCAAGATCCTCGAGATCGGCGAGGGCACCAGCGAGATCCAGCGCCTGGTGATTGCGCGAGGCTTGGGCCTTCCCGTTGGATGAACGATTTTTGGGTGAGTGTCGGTTGGATGAGGCGAGATGAACGAGCACGAGGAACTTGAGCAGCGTGCCCAGCGGGCGCTCACCGGCAACCTGCACAGGGAAGGCGAGAAGCTGACCCGACAGAACAAGCTGTTCGTGCGCGACCGGTTGGCGTTGCTGTTCGACAAGGGCACATTCGTTGAAGACGGGTTGTTGGCCAACACGCTCGCCACTGATCTGCCGGCCGATGGCGTGGTCACCGGCCAAGGTCGTGTCGACGGCCGCCCAGCGCTGGTGGTGGCCAACGACCCGACGGTGAAGGCTGGGTCGTGGGGTGCGCGCACCGTCGAGAAGATCGTGCGCATCACCGAGTACGCGCTGCGCCACGAGCTGCCCATCTTCTGGTTCATCGACTCCGCTGGCGCACGCATCACCGACCAGGTCGAGCTGTTCCCCGGCCGCCGCGGCGCGGGCCGCATCTTCAGCAACCAGGTCAAGCTCAGCGGCAAGGTTCCGCAGATCTGCTGCCTCTTCGGTCCGTCGGCCGCTGGTGGCGCCTACATTCCAGCGTTCTGCGACGTGGTGATCATGGTGGAGGGCAACGCCAGCATGTACCTCGGTTCGCCGCGCATGGCGCAGGAGGTCATCGGCGAGATCGTGACCCTCGAGGAGATGGGCGGCGCGCGCATGCACGCCACCGTCAGCGGCTGCGGTGACAACCTGGCGGTCGACGATGCCGACGCCATCGACCAGGCCCGCCACCTGTTCAGCTACCTGCCCGACCGTTGGCGGGACCGCCCGCTGGCTGCCCAGTCCGACGAGCCTGTGCGTGGCCTCACACGCGCAGAGCTGCCTGCGCTCGAGGCGGCCGGCTACGACATGCATCGTGTCATCGACTGCGTGGTCGACGCCGACACGTTCTTCGAGCTGAAGCCGCTGTTCGCGCCAGAGCTGACCACCGGGTTCGGCAGGCTGGACGGGCACGTGGTTGGCATTGTCGCCAACAACCCGATGCACAAGGGCGGCGTGCTGTTCGGCGACTCGGCCGACAAAGCCGCGAGGTTCGTGTGGATGTGCGACGCCTACAACATCCCGCTCGTGTTCCTGGCCGACGTGCCCGGCTTCATGATCGGTACGCAGGTCGAGCGTGCCGGCATCATTCGCCACGGCGCAAAGATGATCACCGCGATCACGGAAGCCACCGTGCCCAAGATCAGCGTGATCGTGCGCAAGGCCTACGGTGCCGGTCTCTACGCAATGTGTGGGCCGGCCTTCGACCCGCTTGCCACGCTGGCACTGCCCACCGCCAAGATCGCTGTGATGGGTCCGGAGGCGGCCGTCAATGCGGTATATGCGAACAAGATCGAAGCCATCATCGACCCTGGCGAACGAGCCGCGTATGTTGCCGAGCGTCGCGCCGAGTACGAAGCCGACGTCGATCTCTATCGATTGGCCAGCGAGCTCGTCATCGATGCCGTCGTGCCGTTCGAGTCACTGCGCCACGAACTGATCACCCGGTTCGCCACCGCCGACCCCGTGGACCGCGAAGTGGTTGCCAAACGCCACAGCATCTACATGGGCTGAGGCTCGGCTCTCACTGGGGGCGAAACACGGACACAGCTGTCAGCTTTCCGCGCCCGTGGGGCCAGCGAGGACAAGCGTGACCGGGTTTCGCGCCCAACGACGATCGGGTGGTCAGAGCGGCCTATTGGCGGATGGCGAGGGCCACCCAGCCGAACTCATCGCCCAGCAACTTGAAGTCGGCAAAGCCGGTATCGCGCAGCGCGGCCACGAACTCGTCGCGATGCCACCAGCGCGTGCGCACCTTGCGGATCTCGGTACCGAGCAGGTGGCCAGCCGGGTCGTACGTCTCCACACGGTTGTAGGTCAAGGTGACCTGCGGAGTGACGTCCTTACCGGTTGCCTCGTCGACCACGAACGTGTTGCCGCTGACCCGGTTGGTACCGGTGCGTCGCATTCGCCAACCAAAGTGGGTGGTGTCGTCCGGGCCCTCGGTGGACAGCGTGATGGAGAGCCGGCCGCTCGACTCCAGGTGCTCGCGGTAGCTGGTGAGCGCGTGGAGGGCGGCGTCCTCGTCGGTGATCAGCGAGAAGCTGCCGGCCGGGCAGACGATGGCGTGGAAGCGATGGGCGAGCGCGAGTGGTGCCATGTCGCCCTCGTGCAGCATCACGTCGAGACCGCTCTCGGTTGCGTGGCGCTGGCAGATCTCCAACATCGCGGGGCTGTTGTCGATGCCCTGCACATCGAGACCGGCCTCCAGCGCGGGTATCAGGAACCGGCCATTGCCCGTCGCCAGCCCCAGGCCCGTACCGTTGGCGGCGGCGAAGCGTCTCACGATGGACTGCATCATCGGCGAACACAGTGCCCGGTGGCATCCATGCGTCATAGACCCGCGCCGCGTCGCCGGTGTACGAGTTGTTCGCAGGAAGCCGGTCAACAAACCGCTCAGCAGCAGACATCCACGAAGTCTTGCGCACCGGAGGATGCCGATACGCTCTCCCACCGGGTTTCCGCCCCTCTAGCTCAATGGTAGAGCAGTGGACTTTTAATCCATTGGTTCAGGGTTCGAGCCCCTGGGGGGGCACCACGCCGCGATTCCAAACCGTTTGTGCACTTTCGCTCGCTCAGCGAGCGGAACTGTTCAAACGCTGTTGGCGGCTGGGGCGATTGCGGCGCGAGACTGCAGCGGTGAGCTACCAGCACCTGCTTGTCGAGACCGACGGACCTTTCACCACAATCACGCTCAACCGGCCCGAAAAGCGCAATGCGCT
>JBBQMG010000076.1:0-19226 GCA_038328705.1 Acidimicrobiales bacterium
CACAACGTCTTGGCCACGCCCGCGCGTCGACCACCCTGAACGTCTACGGCCATTGCGTTCCGGGTGCCGATCGTGACGCCGCCGACTACATCGCCGGCCTCCGCAGCCGTGAGGCAGATCGAGAACGTGGCGTGTGACGACTTGTCGGCGAGATTCTCGTGGCTCACCCCAATTGTGATTGCTTCGCATGCGTTTCGGATATATCGTGGACGCTATGTCTTGGGGTGAGGTCGAGTTGGAGTCGGAGGTTGCCGACTGGTTTCTCGCACTCGACGAAGACGATCAGGCCTGAGTCGGATTCCATGTCGATCGGCTCGGCGAACTCGGTCCCTTGTTGGATGAACCGCATACGAAACAACTGGAGCGAAAGCTGCGGGAACTGCGCTTCTATCTTTCGGGTCGGCCAACACGGATCACGTACTGGATTGCGCCCGGCCGGGTGATCGTGCTCTTGACGGTATTCGCCAAGACACGGCCGAATGAGCGCCGCGAGGTGGACAGGGCAAAGCGAGCGTTGCAGCGATGTATGACAGAGCACGGACTGACAGGAGATCAAGATGAGTGAGCGAACGAACTGGAAATCGGTGCCTCGACCTGACGCAGGTCGGGTCCGCGACGTCGTGGAGGATGAGGCCCGTATCACGGCGTTTCGCGAACTGGTGTATCAGCTCCGCGTCGACGCGGGCTTGACTCAGGTCGAGTTGGCCCGACGGATGGGCACGACTCAGTCTGCGATAGCGCGGATGGAGAACGGTGGCACGCGTCCGACGTTGGAGACCTTGGAACGCGTGGCCGGCGCCGTTGATCAAGAACTCGCAGTCGTGGTCGGCACGCGGCTGATCGAGAACCGGTCCATCGCCAAGATGGTCCGTAATGGCCACGCAGTCGTCCGCAAGGCAAGCTGACCGGCACATAGCGCGCGTGCGATGGTAGAGCGGTATACGAACTGGACGGACTAGACGGATTTCCCGGACGGTTTTGCGGACTGTGGAGTACTGCAGCGCACTAGACGGACTGTACGGACGGTGACCACAACCTTGCCAAGGTGAGGGTCGCGAGTTCGAATCTCGTCATCCGCTCAGTGAAGACCCCGGTCGGCAGCAATGCAGACCGGGGTCTTGGCATTTTCGGCTTGCCAGTCTGCCGTCGCCCTGGCCGCGGCAAAGCGGCAAACGCCTCGTCCACGAGAGACGAAGTCTGCCGAGTGGCAATCTGCAGCCCAGACTATCTGCAATGTGTAGCCCGATATGGCTGCAATGTGTAGCCCAGCATGGCTCAATGTGTAGTCTGGCGTCATGGTTGCATATCACCCCCGTGCAATCGACGCCTTGCTGGCCGAGCGACTCACGTCCGCGGGCGCAGTGCTGATCGAAGGCCCGAAGGCGTGCGGGAAGACGTTCACCGCCGAACAACAGGCTGCCAGTCGCGTCTATCTGGACACTGATGAGCAGGCGCGCGCTGCGCTAGGTGTGGACCCGACCCTGGTGTTGTCCGGTGACCCGCCCCAACTCGTCGACGAGTGGCAGCTCGACGCCACGCGCGTGTGGAACCACGTTCGTTCCGAGGTGGACCGTCGCCAAGGCACCGGCTTGTACATTCTCACCGGTTCCGCTACCCCGCCTGACGACACCCGCCGCCACAGCGGCGCTGGTCGCTTCGCACGACTCAGGATGCGTCCGATGAGCCTGTTCGAATCGGGCGACTCGACCGGCGAGATGTCTTTGGCGGCGCTACTCGACGGACACCGGCCGACCGCCAAACCAACCGAGGTGACTGTGCCTCGGTACGCAGAACTGGTCGTGCGCGGTGGTTGGCCGCTGAACCTGACGAGAACGATAACCGCTGCGGCGCGGGCCAACATCGACTACGTCACCACGATCGCTGAGGTGGACCTTCCCACGATGGACCCGTCGCGGCGTCAACCCCGGCTTGCGTTGCGTGTCGTACAGGCGCTCTCCCGCAATATCGGGATGGACTACGTCGTCACCCGTGTCGCACGCAACGCGAGCACCGACGACTCTGACATCGCACGGTCGACGGTCTACGACTACCTGGCACCGCTCGAGCGTCTGATGGTGCTGGACCCGATAGAGGCATGGTCGTCACATCTTCGTTCGCTGGCCCGCTTGCGCACCTCGCCACGGGTGCAGTTCTGTGACCCGTCGGTCGCTGTTGCTGCGCTCCGTTCCGGACCCGATCAGCTGCTCGCCGACCTGAACTACTTCGGGTACCTCTTCGAGGCGCTCGTCGTGCGTGACCTGCGGGTGTTCGCCGACGTGGTGGATGGCACCGTGCAGCACTATCGGGACTCTGACGATCTGGAGATCGACGCCGTCGTCACCGCGGGCGACGGACGCTGGGCGGCGTTCGAAGTGAAGCTCGGCCAGGCCGACATCGACATCGCTGCGACCAACCTGCTCGCCTTCGCCCGCAAGGTCGACACGACCAGAGTTGGAGAGCCAGCGATGCTCGCCGTGGTCACCGCGACCGGGTACGGCTACACCCGACCTGACGGCGTCGTCGTCATCCCCGCTGCCACCCTCGGCCCCTGACGACCAACCGGGTGTCGAGCGGGATTGGGCAGAGTCAGCGCGGTCGCCTGTCCGCACAAACCGAACGCATTCTTCCCGTTCCATGCTTCCGGGTGGGCTCGAAATCTCATCTGCGCGTACTCATCTAAACGGTCCAGCTGAACCGCCCAAACGACTGCGAAAGCGCAGAGGGTCGTCGCCGGTGGATTTGTGTCACTAGATTTTGTGAATGACGTGATCCAAGCTGGTTTCAAGGTCGTTTGACGCACCGGAGCCCGCATGTGACGATCGCGTTCCGCGATGCTGTTGACGCTGATGTCGCCCGCGTGCTGGCAGTGTCGCACAGCACGGTCAGCAACCCGGCGTTTCGACAGGAGGACGCATGGCGATTTGTTCGTCGACTTGAACACCGAAGACGAGACTGGCCTTCCCTGGACGTACCTCGATCAGGCGCACGACCAGTCGGTGGTCGTCCCCGGGCGAGTGATCTCTGCGCTGCTTGCGCTGGCCGAGGGAAGGCGTTCTCAACGGATCAGCAACCGGCGTCGACAGCGTCCTGTCCGTCTTCACCGACAACTTCCGCGGTGGGCGACTCCTACCCGAACTGGACTCCACCTGGACTCACCCCGACGACATCCCGATCTTTTGACGGGACTCGACGGACGAAGGCCTCGAAATCTCAGAATTCTTCCGAATGCTCAGCGAGCAGAGCGGCGGGTGAAGGCGGCTCAGTTCAAGCAGTTCTGCGTCGCCCCGGTGATTGTTCTGCATGCTTGTGTCAGGTGCTCTGTTGGATCGGCGTCAGATCGATGGCGACGATCGAAGTGTGATCTGTGCCGGTCTGAACGCACAGCAGTTCGGAGCCTCGCATGCCGAGGGCGACGGGAATGTCGCCGTCGAGGATCGCCGCTCCGGCATCGTTTCGGTCATCGAGGATGAACGCGGCGCGTCGGTTCCCGCTGTCGCCCACGAACGGGACATAGACCGACGAGCCGGCGGGACCAGGTACGAACAGGTAGGCACAGGAACTGTCGGTGCAATCGATGCCGAGTGGGACGTCGAGGCGTGCGATCCATTGTCGCTCGATGCCGCCACCGCTGCGTCGTACGATGCCCGTGCCTTGCGTGCCGGCGAGCAGGGGGTCGCCTTCGACATGGTTGAAGGGGACGGGTGGATCGAACGTCACTGCTGGGCCGGTACCGGATGGGCAGCCGGCGCGGATGGGTGAAACGGTGATGCCGCATTCGCCTGTGGTCGGTGCGTCGACTGTGGTCACCAGTGTCCAGGGGCCATTGGGTTCCACATGGTATTGCGATGCCCGGTACGGCCCCGTCGTGGGGCGCTCAACTGTGAAGAGATCGCCGTGTGGCCCAAATGCGAAGCTGGAGTCGACTGTCAACCGAATCCCGGTGTCGATGGGTTGGTTGCCATCCGCCAGGGCAAACAGGCTGCGCCGATCCGACTCCGCCATCGACACGACGATCGAACCGGTGGGGGACATCGCGACGTGGTACGGGTCGAACCCTGTGAGATCGAACACGTCACGACCTGCTCGCAACGTGAGGGCGCCTTCCCGAAGCGACAGCGTTGTCACTCCGACCTCTGAGCCGATTTCGGTCGTTGAAGGGGAGGCATTCGTAATCGTGCTCGCGACGCTGATCGTGGTGGCCGGACGCAAGGTCGATTCGGTCGCGTTCGACGGGGATGTGCGACTGCCATCACTGTCACAGCCCGTCAAGCCAGCCACGAGTGTCATAACCACCAACAGCCTGACCAACCGCCACGAGTGCCGCACCCAATCAGCGTAACCGTCCGTTGCAAGGCGATCAACGTGTAGGCCGTGCCGGTTCGCAAACGCTCGCAGCACGGCAAGTGAGTCGGCAGTTCGCCCCCCGGCATTGTGCCCGACGCAGAAGCCTTTTGTCCAGCGACGTACCGCCAGGTGTGCGTGGTAGCACGCTTGCTTTCTGCTGTTGAAGGATGAGGGCGATAGTTGAGTTACGCGGAGGTGCGGCAATGCCCGACAAGGAGACAGCGGTGATTTGCCGGCTCTGCGGGCTTGGGATTCGGGACGCTGACGCTGACGCGGTAGCGAAGATCGCGGGTGAGTTCTTGCACGTGTCGTGTGCCGAGGTGGCCCACGTGGATCGGCCCGAGTGGAAGCACACTGAAATCGGAACGCTGAACCAACTCTCATGCGCTGCCATCAGTGGCGCGAGTCTGTGATCGACGCTCTCTGACAGAAACGGCGCGCACCTGCTCATCGGCAGTTATCCGCTACTTCGGAATCTGGCCAAGAGGTTCAGCTGAACCGCTGACCGCTTTCGCTGGCGCTGGCGCTGGCGCTGCAACGGTGGTACGACGTGGACCGCCGATTTGGTGGGATGGAAGCGGGTTGCTTTGCTGTTGTGTTGATAGCAGAATGAAAGCATGCCGAATGTTCTGGTACGCGATCTCCCTGATGAAGTGCACGCAAGTCTTCAGCGTCGCGCCGAGGCGGCCGGGCAGTCCCTGCAGCAGTATCTCGCCACTGAGCTCACACGTCTGGCATCGATGCCCACGATGAACGACGTGCTGTCGCGGATTTCTCGCCGGCATGGTGGCCGGGTCGGCTTCGACCGAGCTGTCTCCGACCTCGACGAAGAGCGCGGCCCGCGTTGATCGTCATTGACGCGTCGGTACTCGCCAACGTCGTTGGCGACGATGGGCCAGCCGGAAGCGTCGCACGCGCTCGCGTCGCTGCCGCAACGCAATGGTCTGCGCCGGACCTCGTTGACGTCGAGACCGTGTCGGTACTTCGTAGGCGCTGGCGTGTTGGTGACCTCACGGCGCGTCGGTTCCGATCAGCCGTCGTGGACCTTCGTTCTCTACCGATCGTCCGCTTTCCGACAGGCCCGCTGATGATCCGGGCGTACGAACTGCGCTCGAACGTGACCCCTTACGACGCAACATATGTCGCGCTTGCCGAAGGCCTTTCATGCCCGCTCGTCTCGGCCGACGCCCGCTTGGCGCGAGCGCCCGGCATTCGCTGCGACGTCGACCTCCTGGTGTTCTGACCGCCCTACTGGACCGTCCAGAACTGTGAATGTTCCAGTTCGGTGACGCTTCGAGTTGGTTCTCGGCACCGATTCAGTTGCGCGTCGGCCCAGATACTGTCTTGGATCTCAATGAACTGCTTGGCGTTGGTCCGCATAGGGCTCAGATCGAGTCGTCCTCGCTGTATCACGAGAGCAGCGCGCCAGCGATTGATGACGGAGAACGCAGGTGACGAAGTTCGAGTCTCGTCATCCGCCTCAACAAAAGCCATCGCCGTACCCGCGAGTAACTCTCACGGTGCTTTCAGAACGAGAGGCGGCAGGCCGCGCCGCCTTCGAGGGCGGGGTCCGGTGCGAGTCCATCTGGGCACACCGTGGTGAGATCGAAGGTGGCCTTACTGAGGTCATTGCCCGTGAAGGTGGCACCGGTCAGGTCGACGTTGACGAAGGACACGTACGACATCACGGCTCCGGAGAAGTCGACGCCGGCCATGTTCCCGAGTGGGCCACCGCCCTGAAAGGTCGTCGTGGTGATCTGAGTGCCGACGAAGCTCGTGCCCGTCGGAATCGGATGCGTGCTCACGTCGATGGTCATCCCGGTGAGATAGGTCGTTGGCGGCAGCTTGGCGTCGAAGAATCGGCCATCTGTCGTGATTCCATTGAAACCTGCTCGCTCCAGCGAAACGCCGTCGAAGTCGACGTTGATCGTCGCGTTCTCCAGGTCGGCGTTGGTGAAGTCGGCGCCGGTGATGACTGTCTCGCGCATCTCGGCGTAACGAAGGTCGGCATCACCGAGATCTGCGCCGGTGAGGTCAATGTCGCCGATCTGGGCGCCACGGAGATCGATGCCAGTGAGATCGGCGCCGGGCTCAACGGCACCGAATTGCTCGGCGAACGAGCAGTTAGATGCGGCCGCCAATGCACACGTGCGCCAGTCGTCCATTGGGCCTGACACGCTGACGAAGGAGACTGCGACGTCGGCTCGAAGGGTCGGCAAGACGGTCAAGCGAATGGAGCCAGCGGCAGCCACTGTGAAGGTGCCGGACGCCGACACCGACGCGTTGTCGACCGCGAACGGGCGGCCGACCGGTTGTAGTTGCCAGGCAAGGCCGTCCGCACTGCGCCACGACTCGACCTGAAACGCTTCGACGGCGGGCGTCTGCGAGCCATCAGCGCGACGAGCCCGTTGCAGGTTCAAGGCAACGAGCTCACCATCGATCTCGACAAGCGCCGAACCGAGTGAGTCGGTGGATTCGTCAGCCAGCGACGCCTGCTGCCAGGTCGTACCGTCGGCCGTACTCGCAATTCGAGCTCCGTCGGCGGACCAGATCACGAGGCGCCCGCCGAACACACCAATGCCCCTGGGACTCGACTTGAACCGGATCCCGAGTCCGAATTCGCTGGCGGATGGACAGAGCGACTGGTCGATCGGAGGAGGCTCTTTGACATCGAGTGCAGCATCCGACTTGGGGATGTCGTTCCAGGTGACGGCGCCGTCCGGTGAGGTCCACAGTCGCATCTGCGTCCCAGGATCCGTGTTGAACCTCACAGGATGACCGTCGAAGCTGCATGCTTCGTCGAATCCGGCGAGCACGAGAGCGCTACCCACCGTGAACAAGTCTCCGCCGCTGAGAGAGGCTGGCCCGACGATCTCGGCACTGCGGCTCCACGTCAGCCCGTCGGGCGATGTCAGCACAACCACTCGGGTTGACGACGTGTGGCTGGGGTCGGTGACGGTGACCGTAGCGATCGCGCCGCTGCCGTGATCGACGACCGAGTTGATCCGGCCGTCCACATCACCGAGCGCAGAGAGGTCGATTCGACTCCAACTGATGCCGTCGCTGCTCCGGAAGAGGAACGGGATGACCCGTGCATCGGCCTCGATCGCTCCCGACTGCCCCGCATTGAAGTAGGCATACGCGGCGACAAACGTTGCACCTGCCACAGAAAATTCGCCGCTGACAGAGGGTATTGCGAACGGATGCCCAGGCGGCCCTGCGGGCTGCCCGGCGCTCTCGGTGATGAGGTCGTAGCTGGGCAATGGTGGCGGCGCAGGAGCGTCGTCGGCGGCCAGCACCCAGTTGACACCCGCAGGAACATCAGCGACCGGAGTGATCGGTGCGGTTGTCGTTGGCGTCTCGGACCCAGGGTTCGCGGTCGCGTCCGTCGCATCGGTGGGTGCTGTCGTCACCTCGCCTGGGGGCGTTGTGGATGCTGCACCGTCGTCGCCACTGCAGCCGACAGCGACCAGCAGCATCGCCGTCACCAATACCGTCGCCCGCTCGATAGCCCGCATGTGACGCACTGTAGACCACTCGGGTGGGGTTGAGTGGAGAGTCAGACTGCCTCCGGAGGTGTCGCACAATGACCGCTGACGCGATGAGACTGCGCGAAGCCGTTCTTGGGGTTTCTCGATCCGACAACCCCGTGCAGTACTCGATCACTTGACATGGACGATGATCTTGCCGCAGCCGCCTGCATCGCTACGGTCGAAGGCCTACTGGACATCGTTCAAGAAAGACACGCTGTCAACGATCGGGCGCAGGGCTTCATGTTCGATCAAGTCGGCCAACCTGGTCAGCATCGCGCCGTTGGGCGACTTGTAAAGGGCCGCGAAGTGAACGTCGTCCTCGGCCGCAAGTCCCTCGGGGGCCTCGCCCTTGATCGCCGCGATTCGGCCACCTCGTCTCACCGTCGCAAACGCTCGGTCCAAGGTCGGTCCACCCATCGTGTCGAGGACAAGGTCGTAGTCGGACAGCTCGTCCTCGAATCGTTTGGCGTGGTAGTCGATGGCAACATCGGCGCCGAGGTCCTTGACAAAGTCGAGGCTCGGCTCGCTGGTCGTTGTTGCGACAAGTGCTCCAAGATGCTTGGCGATCTGAATCGCCCCAGAGCCTACGCCTCCAGAGCCAGCTTGGATGAAGACCTTCTCGCCAGGCTGTACATGACCGTTTTCAACGAGTGCCTGTCATGCGTGAGGCCTGCGAGCGGAAGGCCGGCGGCTTGCAGATGGCCGACGTTGGTCGGCTTGATCGCGAGGTCTGCTTGTTCGATCATGGCGAACTCCGCCATCGTTCCAGCCTGGAATGAATCGGCCCTTTCGAACACCTCGTCGGCCACGTGGAAGTCGGTCACGTCGGAACCGCACTCGGTGACGACTCAAGAGACGTCGTAGCCCACGATCCATGGCAGTTGATTGGGCAGTATTTCCTTAAAGACACCGCGCACGATCAACGAGTCGATCGGGTTGACCGACGAGGCGTGCACCTCGATCATCACGCTGTCGGGCGCCAGGGTCGGTCGATCGATCTCGGTGACGATGATGGGTGACCCGTACTCGGTCACGATTGCAGCTCTCATCGGTACCTCGTCTCGTTGGCGCCCGTTCAGCGCGCACCACCCAGTCAGAGCGGGGAGAACACGTGTTGTCGGTCGTACTCCAACAAAATGGTGCTGGCGAACGAGACAACCACTTGCTCGCCCCCGTTCTGCAAGATCACACATTCGTTCCTGGTCTCGCAGTTGATCGGTTCGAGGTGCAGCGCGACGTGGCCGATGTGCGTGACGCCCCATCCGTTGGTGGGCAGCATCGTTCGGTAGAAGTTGAGAACGTCGTCGTTGCTCTTCGCTGGCGTGGTGAACGTGTAGTAGTCGATGCCGATGCCGCCGGCGTAGCGCAGCATCCCTGACAGGGCTGAGCCCGGTGGCAGCAGACTGGCGAGGCCAGCGCCAAGGTCGAGCGCCTGTGACATCGGGGCCATGTCGTCGGGCAGCGTGATCTCGCCGACGAGGCCGATGAACGACATCGACTCCGTCACTTCGTACACCCGGCCGGGGGAACTCTCCTTCGAGTGCGCGTACAGCACGTAGTTGCCGTCCTGTGCGAGGTAGAAATCGCCCTCCACGGTCGGGCTCGGTTTCTCGGGGGTGTAGTAGGAGAAGCTGCTGGTGTTGGTCTCGTCGAACACGAAGTGGTTGGCCGGCACGCCTGCAAAGTCCTCCTGGCCGACCAGTTGCGCCGTCAGAACGCCAGCCAGAATGCTCGACCGCAATTCGATGTTCTTCGTTGGGTCGGGGGCCGCACGGCTGCCGGCTTCGAACAGCCGCCAGCTCCCGAGCTGGTCTTCATCGTAAGAACGGCCATCGACCAGGTAGTTGCGTGTGCCATCGCCGCTGCCACCGTCATAGTCGAAAGTGGTCAGCCGGTACATGGCGATCGGCTCCTTGGTGTAGCCGATGGAAGTGATGTTCTCGACCAACTGACCGTTGTTGGTGTTGTCGACGGTGGTGGTGAGAACGAAGCTCGCCAGATCCAGGTTGTCGCCCAGGTGCTGGGGATCGTAGGTGGGAGGCCCTGGTGGAAGGGTGGTGGTCGGTAGTGTCGCGGCGGTAGGCAACTGCGCGGTCGATGGGGCAGTCGTTGCGTCAGCGGCAGCGTCGGCCGCTGTCGAGCTGGTCGATGGGGTACCGCCAGCTGTGTTTGTGGAGCTGTTTTCGGTGCCGCCGCAGCTGGCGAGTAGGAGGCCGAGCATTGCGACGCCGAGCATCACGTTGTTTCTCACTGCTGACTCTCCCGGTGATGGTCGATGTCAACTTACACCCAGAACTCGCTTTGATCTATTCCTGAATGGACTTGACCTGAAACTGATCTAAGACTACCTTGAGCGTTGTGACCATCACCAAGAGTGACCTAGCAATCGACTTCACGACCATGAAGTCCGGTACTGTCGACCGCAGCAGAGTGTCGTTGTGTGACCTGATTGGGCCGGCGATTTCGCGCAGGGACCTGTTCCCTGCTCGCCATGTGGTGGTCTCGGGACTTTCGCCGTGGAAGCTCAGTCGCGACACCGATCTGCGCTCGGCACTGCGATCGCTGACTTGGACCATCGTCAGCTACTCGCGCACCACCCCGGTTGGTGACGGCAGCGTGGTAGCCACCGAGACGCAGATGATCGCCGAAGTCGTCGCCACCAAGCTCGATGGAACCGAAGCTCGCATGAACAACTGCGAATGCGTGTTGCGCACCGAACTCGATGCGCGTTCGCTCGCCGATCGCCAACTGACAGGGCAGGGCTGGCTGCTCCCTGTTGGCTACACAGTAGTCATTGACACACCCATCGCTTGAGCTCGTCTGGTCGCCGAATACCCGTCCGGTGACCAGACGAGTTCGCGAAACCTCGGTGCCCTAGCGCCGTGCACCTTCCCCGACCATGGGTCCACCCCCATGGTCGGGGTACGGTCGCGTACGGCTCGATGAGCCATTCGAACGACGGAAGGAACACTCATGGTTGGTGGCGCACTGAGAATGGCCAGCATGGACGACCTCGACCTTCGGATGTCCGAGGGTGTGAGGCCGTTGTACGAGGCCGTCAAGGCGTTCATCCGCGACGAGGTGAACCCGATCACCGAGGAGTTCTACCGACTGGGTGCGAACCGCGCCGATCGCTGGAGCTGGGCACCTGGCCAGTTGGAGCTGCTGGAGACCGTGAAGGACAAGGCGCGTGCGCAGGGCCTGTGGAACTTCTTTCTACCGAACGCCGAGACCGGTCAAGGCCTCAGCAACCTCGACTACGCGTACATCGCGGTCGAGCTGGGTAAGAACCGGCTGGCCAGCGAGTGCTTGAACTGCTCTGCACCTGACACCGGCAACATGGAAGTCCTCGAGCGTGTCGGCACGCCCGAGCAGAAGGCGCAATGGCTCGAGCCGCTGCTCAGAGGTGAGATCCGCTCCGCCTATGTCATGACCGAACCCGGCATCATGTCTAGCGACGCCAAGCAGATTCAGACCTCGGCCGTGCTCGACGGCGAGGAATGGGTCATCAACGGCTCGAAGTTCTACGCCTCTGGCGCCGGGGACCCGCGCTGCAAGATCATGATCGTCATGGTGCGTACCAACCCGGACGCGGACACCTACAAGCAGCAGTCGCAGATCCTCGTACCGATGGACACGCCAGGCGTCGAGATCGTCGAAGGGATGCAGGTGTTCGGCACCGACGACGCGCCACACGGCCACATGCACATCCGGTTCCACGACGTGCGTGTGCCCAAGTCGAACGTTCTGTGGGGTGAAGGCAAGGGCTTCGAGATCTCACAGGTGCGCCTCGGGCCTGGTCGCATTCATCACTGCATGCGCAGTGTCGGTGTCGCTGAGAAGGCCATCGAGATGATGGTCGATCGAGGCCTCTCCCGCGAGGGCTTCGGCAAGAAGTTGATCAACCTCGGCAAGAACATGGAAGTCATTTCCCGTGCCCGCATCGAGGTGGAAGCAATGCGAATGATGGTGCTGCGTGCGGCGAAGGCGATGGACACGCTGGGCAACGCCGAGGCCCGCGTCTGGGTCAGCGCAGTCAAGGCAATGGTCCCCGAGAAGTGCTGTGACATCATCGATGAAGCCATCCAGATGCACGGCGCGGCAGGCATCTCGCAGTGGTTCCCGCTGTCCGACATGTACCACAGCCAGCGCACGCTGCGTTTGGCTGATGGCCCCGACGAGGTGCACCACCAGGTGGTCGGTCGCGCCGAGGCCAAGAACCGTCAGGCCGACAAGGCCGCCAACGCCGGCAATGATTTCGTGTCCGGTGGCCGGGCGTTCACAGGGCCGTAAGAACTGTGCTCGTAGGCTTGCCGCATGCCTGAGATCGAACGCACCGAAGCCGAGTGGCGCGAGCTGCTGACACCAACCCAGTACCAAGTGCTGCGGGAAGCGGGAACGGAGCGTGCCTTCACCGGCAAGTACCTCGATGAGCACGCCGACGGCACCTATCACTGTGCAGCCTGTGGCGCAGAGTTGTTCGATGCGTCCACCAAGTTCGAGTCAGGCTCGGGTTGGCCCAGCTTCTACGCGCCGAAGTCGCAGGACGCCGTCGAGCTGATCGTTGATCGCGGCCATGGCATGGTGCGCACCGAAGTGCTCTGCCGAAAGTGCGGGTCGCACCTGGGCCATCTGTTCCCTGACGGCCCGGCGCCCACCGGCGACCGGTTCTGTATGAACAGCATCTCCCTGGCGCTGGCTGAAGAAATGCCTGACGCCAACGCCTAGTAGCGCACCCGCGAAAACACTGCGCGCAGCAGCGGCTCGAAGTGGGAGAGCGGCTCGGTGTGGCCATTGGGATCAAACGCAATCTGATCCCAGTCGTCGGTGAACTGCTCGCACAAGGCAAACCACTCTTCTTCGCGGTACTTCTCGCGTAGGTCGGTGGGCATGCCGAAGTGGTTGTAGTAGTGCCGACCCTGGAAATCCTGGTGGTGCAGGATCGTGCGGTACACGTCGGGGCGTACGTACGGCTTGAGCATCTCAGCGGCGATGGCGCCGTGGTTCGGGACGCTGATGGCCTTGCCGATGTCGTGGCACAGCGAGGCCACGATCAATTCATCGTCGGCGCCCGCCAACTGGGCGAGTGTTGCGGTCTGCAGGCAGTGCGTCAACTGGTCGGTGGCGAAGCCATCGGTGACTTCGCCGAGCGACTCCAGCAGCATAAGTACACGATCCGCGACGCGAGGCTGGTTGCGGCGAGTCTCCTCGCCGATCACCGCCCACTGCTCAGCGGTGGATTCGTCCATGCGGGTGAAGGTGGCGGCCATGCCGACATTCTGCCACGCGAGCTGCGTCCGCGCCCGAGGCAAGCAACCCGAGGGTTTCGAGCGCGCCGCAGGGCGCCGAAACCTTCGGGAATGCTTCGGCTCGTCGGCAGCGAGCGCAGAGGGGAATGCTGTCGCCATGGACTTCGACCTGCCCTCTGACGTTGTCGATCTGCTTGGCGAACTCGACGAGTTCATCGAGGGAGTGATCAAGCCGCTGGAGGAGCAGGACGACAACATCCGCTTCTTCGACCATCGGCGCGAGGACGCTCGCACGGACTGGGAACGAAACGGGCTCCCGAATGGCGAATGGGAGGCACTGCTGCACAAGGCCAAGCGTCTGGCCGACGACGCCGGCTTCTACCGATACCCGCTCGACGTCGAGTTCGGCGGCCGCAACGGCACCAACCTGGGTATGGCCATCATCCGTGAGCACCTTGCGCGCAAGGGCCTCGGCCTGCACAACGATCTGCAGAACGAACACAGCATCGTTGGTAACAACGTCGGGCTCCTGCTGATGATTGCTTATGGCACCGACGAGCAGAAGGCCGACTGGATCACGCCGCTGGCCGAAGGCACGCGCGGCTTCGCCTTTGGCATCACCGAGCCGAACCACGGCAGTGACGCCACCCACATGGAGACCACCGCTGTTCGCGATGGTGACGAGTGGATCATCAACGGTGAGAAGACGTGGAACACCGGCATCCACCACGCGCAATACGACATGATCATGGCCCGAACCAGCGGCAAGGCCGGCGACGGTGGCGGCATCACGGCCTTCCTGGTTCCTACGAAGAGTGAAGGCTTCGAGGTACTGGAGTTCCTGTGGACCTTCAACATGCCCACCGACCACGCGCACATTCGACTCACTGACGTCCGGGTGCCGAACTCGGCGATCTTCGGCGGTGTGGGCAAGGGCTTGCAGGTGGTGCAGCACTTCTTCAACGAGAATCGCATCCGCCAAGCAGCGTCGTCGCTGGGTGCCGCTCAGTTCTGCATCGATCAATCCGTCGAGTACGCCAAGGAACGACGTCCGTTCGGCAAGGCGCTGGCCACCAATCAGGCCATCCAGTTTCCGCTGGTCGAGCTGCAGACGCAGTGCGAAATGCTGCGCGCGCTCATCCACAAGACGGCGTGGTACATGGACCGTGATGGCGCGTTCAGCCAGAGCGACAAGGTCAGCATGTGCAACTACTGGGCCAATCGGCTGTGCTGCGAGGCTGCCGACCGGGCCATGCAGGTGCATGGTGGCTTGGGCTACTCGCGTCACAAACCCTTCGAGCACATCTACCGACATCACCGTCGCTACCGCATCACCGAGGGCGCCGAAGAGATTCAGATTCGTCGTGTTGCCGGCTACATGTTCGGCTTCATGAACCAGAAGGCGCCCAAGGGCGTCACGGAAGACCGAGGCGCGCCGTGACAACCATCGATGCCGCGTCGTCGCCCAGCCCGTTCGTCAGTGGTGTCTCACCTATCACCGAGACGGATGCGGAGATCGCGGATGCGTTGCTGGCTGCCGAGTTGGCGCCGCTACTACCCGCACTCGCATACCTGACGGGGGACATGTCGCTGCTGCGCGACAACCTGCGGCCGGATTCGCTGATGCTCAGCCTCCCGTTCAGTGGCTACACCGACGAGCAGCAGGCCGAGATTCGGTCGCTCGCTCTCGACGCGTTGGTTCGCTATCGCGACGCCGGTTGCGTTCCGGCGCCCGCTCCCTCCGATGAAGCGCTCTTACGGATGGCGGAGCACACGGTCGCAGGTGAGGGAATGGCCGACTACCTGCCCCTCCTGGAGGAGGAGTTGGCGTACAAGGGCGAGGACCGACGCGCCCCGGCGTGGAACGCCGACGCTCTCGCACCTGGGGCCGACATCAGCGTCGTGATCATCGGCGCCGGCATGTCGGGAATTCTCGCGGCGCACCGATTGCAGCAGGCGGGCGTGCCGTTCACGCTCCTCGACAAGAACGACGATGTCGGCGGCACGTGGTTCGAGGCGGCATACCCTGGTTGTCGGGTGGACAACCCCAATCACAACTACAGCTACTCATCGGCCCAGCGCCATGACTGGCCGTTCCACTACAGCCCGCAGGGTGTGCTGCGCGACTACTTCCGCCAGTGTGCCGATCACTTCGACGTCCGTCGTCACGTGCAGTTCGGTTGCACGGTTCAACAGTCCGTCTGGAATCAGGGCGACCAGTTGTGGACCGTGAGCTACGTCGACGCGAACGGCGCTGAGCAGACCGTGACCGCCAACATCGTGATCAGCGCCGTGGGCCAGCTCAATCGCCCAAGGTTTCCCACCGAGATCGAGGGCTTCGGCTCCTTCGTCGGTGAGACGATGCACTCGGCGCAGTGGCGGCCAGAGCTCTTGCTCGCGGGCAAACGCGTGGTGTGCATTGGTACCGGGGCCAGCGCGTTGCAGTTCCTGCCGCACGTCGCTGAGGTCGCGGCCAACCTCGTCATCACGCAGCGCACGGCACCATGGTTGGCCCCGACGCCGGACTACCACGAGACCGTGCCGGAAGGTCTGCGCTGGCTGTACGGCCATGTGCCCAGCTACAGCGAATTCAACCGCTTCTCCATTTTCTGGCGGATGGGCGACGGGGCGCTCGAGGCCGTGCGTGTTGACCCCACGTGGGAGAGCGACGGCAGTTCGGTCAGCATGATCAGCGAGTTCAGCCGACAGATGCTGGTGGAGTACTTCAAGGCCGAGTTCGAGGGCCGGCCCGACCTGTTGGAGAAGGTTGTCCCCAACTACCCGGTTGGCGCCAAGCGCATGGTTCGCGACAACGGTGTGTGGGCGCGCACCCTCAAGCGATCGAACGTGCAGTTGGTGACCGACCGCATCGCTCGCATCACGGCAACGGGTATCGAGATGACTGATGGCACCGTCCACGAGGCCGACGTGATCCTTTATGGCACCGGTTACGAGGCATCCAAGTTCCTGACACCGATGACGGTGAAGGGTCGCGACGGTGTCGATCTGCATGAGCAATGGAATGGGGATGCCCGCGCCTACCTCGGCGTCGCGATTCCCGGCTTCCCCAACTTCTTCTGCCTCTACGGCCCGAACACCAACATCGTTATTAATGGCAGCATCATCTACTTCAGCGAGTGCGGGGTGCGCTATGTGCTCAACCTCGTTGAATTGTTGCTTGCCCAGAAGGCCTCGTCGCTCGAGGTGCGCGCCGACGTGCACGACGAGTTCAACGAGCGTGTCGACGCGGAGAACGCGGCGATGGCGTGGGGGTGGAGCTCGGTGAGTAGTTGGTACAAGAACGACCTCGGGCGTGTGTCGCAGAACTGGCCGTTCACCCTGCTGGAGTATTGGCAACGCACGAAGGAAGCCGACCCCTCCGACTTTCAACTATCGTTTCCTGAACGGTGAATCAGCCGACGCCGCAACAGCAACCATTCACGGGGAGCAGCGCCAATGGGAGAGCAACGAGCGAGCGGCGGTGGACACATCGAGCTGGAGTCGTTGTCGAAGTGGTACGGCGATCAGCAGGTCCTCAACTCCATCGATCTGGTGATCGAGCCCGGCGAATTCTTCTCCCTGCTGGGGCCGTCCGGTTGTGGCAAGACCACCACGCTGCGGCTGATCGGTGGCTTCGAGGAGATCGAGCACGGCTCGGTCCGCATCGATGGTGTCGACATGCGTGGCGTGCCAGCGGAGAAACGTCCCGTCAACACCGTGTTCCAGAGCTATGCGCTGTTTCCTCACAAGTCGGTGGCGGACAATGTCGCCTTCGGGTTGCGCTTCCTCGACTGCGGCAAGGTGGAAGCCAAGCGTCGTGTAGCCGAAGCGTTGGAACTCGTTCGGCTGAACGGCTACGAATCCCGCAAGCCGCACCAGCTATCCGGTGGCCAACAGCAACGCGTGGCCTTGGCCAGGTCGCTGGTGCTGCGACCGAAGGTGCTTTTGCTCGATGAGCCCTTGGGTGCCCTCGACGCCAAGCTGCGTCGTGTGTTGCAGGTGGAGCTGCGTTCGTTGCATCAAGAGGTGGGCATCACGTTCGTGTACGTGACCCACGATCAGGAGGAGGCGCTGACCATGAGCGACCGCCTGGCCGTGATGAACACCGGCAGGATCGAGCAGATCGGCGCACCGCGCGACGTGTACGACCAGCCGGCCAACAAGTACGTGGCCGACTTCCTGGGCCTCGCCAACCTGGTGCCGGCCGAAGCCGCTGACGGGGGAGTGACGGTGCTGGGCGTGCACGTGGGTATCGACACGGTGGGTTTCTCGGGTGCGACGACGGTGCTGGTGCGGCCGGAACGATTGCTGCTGGTTGGGCCCAGCGAGGGACACCTGCGCGGCGTGGTGCAGCACGTTGTGTTCGCCGGCGCTGCGACCCATGTGCACCTGCGGGTGGGTGACCAGGAGCTGCAGGCGGTCGTGACCAACAACGGTTCGCCCCTGGCAGCAGTCGAGGGCGGCGAGGTCGGGCTGCTTTTGCAACCAGAGGCCCTGCGAATGCTGCCAGACTGAGTGCATGTCATTCGGCATAGTTGCGGTGTTGGGTCTGGGCAAGGTCGGTCTACTGGCGGCCACCTTCCTTCACGAGGCTGGTTTTGAAGTGATTGGTATCGATCAGCGAGCCCCCCTGGCGGAGACTGCCTTCGCGCCGCGGCTGTGCGACATCTCTGATGCAACCGCGCTCAGGGCGGAGCTAGAGCGCGCAGAAGCGGTGTTGTCGTGCCTGCCGTACCACCTCAATCGATCCGTTGCCGCCATCGCTCACGCGTTGGGTATCCACTACTTCGACCTCACCGAGGACGTCGGCACGACCCAGACGATCGTTGAACTGAGCACCACCTCGAAGGGCCTGATGGCGCCGCAGTGCGGGCTGGCACCCGGCTTCGTGGCCATCGTGGCGGCTGCGCAGATCGAGACCTTCGATGTGTGCCGATCGGTGCGCATGCGCGTCGGCGCGTTGCCGCAGCACCCCACGGGTCTGCTCGGCTACGCCTTCAATTGGTCGCCGGAGGGAGTGGTCAACGAGTACCTCAACGACTGCGAAGTACTGGAGGAGGGCGTGCGCAAGTGGGTGTCCGCGATGGAGTGGCGCGAGACGCTCTACATCCACGGCACACAGTTGGAGGCGTTCACGACCTCCGGCGGGCTGGGCACGATGTGCGACACCTACGAGAGTCGTGTCGCCAACATCGACTACAAGACCATTCGCTACCCGGGCCACATGGACCTGATGAACTTCTTCTTCCATGAGCTACTGATGCGCGAGCAGCGGGCGCTGGCCGGGCAGATCCTCACCAACGCCAAGCCGCCCGTGAGCGACGATGTGGTGTTCGTGCACGTGTCGTCCGAGGGCCACATCAACGGTCAGCTGCGTCGTACGGAATTCGTTCGCTCATACACGCCGAAGATCGTCGGCGGCACCAGCAACACCGCCATTGCATGGACGACGGCCGGGTCGGTGTCAGCGGTGATCGAGATGGTGCGCAACGGATCGTTGCCGAGCAGCGGACTGCTGAAGCAGGAAGACATCCCGTTCGACGCGTTTCTCGCCACGCCGACCGGCAGGTTGTTCGCGGTTTAGAGACTTCCGCGAGCGGCGAGGTAGTGCTGCGTGAAGGCAATGACCAACGCGTCCTTGGGCGTCAGCACGCCGTGCGTGAACGCTCGTGACGAGACGCCCTGGTGGACACGCTCGCAGACCAAGTTGTCCTGATTGGCGACCAACTCGTTGAACTCGATGATCGGTGCTGGGTCGAAGTCCGGGCCGGCGATGACGTCGGGAGCGAACATGAACTCCATCACCAGGGTGGTGTGGTTCGGCCCCTTTGGAAAGAGGCTGGTGACCACGGCGCACGTGCCGGAGATGTCGACGAACATGTTGGGGAACGACGTGCAGCCGTAGTACGAGGTGCGGTCGAGCTCGTTCAGCCCGGGCAGTGCCGGCATCTCGCTGCCACCCTCGTAGCCGGTGCTGTAGTCGGCCACCATCGCCACGCCGCCGTCGTCGCGGGCGAGGTCGACCACCCAACCGCTGCGGTAGAGCGGGATGACGGCCACCAGCTCGGGGTGCACGCGGGTGCAGTGCAGGCACTCTTGA
>JBBQMG010000077.1:0-19197 GCA_038328705.1 Acidimicrobiales bacterium
GGCCCGTTGGTGGCGACGCTGGAAGTGCGCCGCACGTTCGGCCGCAGCACGATGACGCAATTGCTGACGCTGCGCGCCGGCAGCGCACGGCTCGACCTGACCTTCGACGTCGACTGGCAGGAGGACGAGAAGTTGTTGTCGGTGTTGGTGCCACTGGACGTGCATGCCCGGGAGGCCGCCTGCGACATTCAGTTCGGTCACGTCATGCGCCCCACCCACGCCAGCAACTCGTGGGACGCCGCCAAGTTCGAAGTGTGCGCGCACCGCTACGTCGACCTCAGCGAGCCGACGTTCGGCGTGGCTGTGCTCAACGACGGTCGCTACGGCCATGGAGTGCAAGACGGCGGCATCCGGGTCTCGCTGCTTCGGGCGGCCAAGTACCCAGACCCCGTGCAAGACCACGGCCAGCATCGGGTCACCATCAGCGTGCTGCCCCACGGCGCCGGCCTGCACGACGTGCTGCACGAGGCGACCGCCCTCAACATGCCACTGCGCGCTGTCGTTGCCGCTGCGGCCGACGCGGCGCCGCTACCCATCGTCAGCGTGGAACACGCCGGCGTCGAAGTGAGTGCCGTGAAGCGCGCCGACGACGGCAGCGGCGACCTGATCGTGCGCCTCTACGAAGCGTGTGGCGCACGCACTCAGGTTCCCGTGCGCACGCCGGCGCGTGTGGTGGAAGCCACCACGTGCAACCTTCTGGAAGAGCCAGTGCTGTCCTTGGACGTGGCCGACGGCTTCGTCAACCTCTCCCTGCGCCCCTTCGAGCTGGTAACCCTGCGACTGCGCAGTTGAGGCGAAGGTACGTCGTTCGGTCATGACCACGATCGAGCTTGGCGACGTGACCCTCACGAGGGTGTTGTACCTCGATGCCGCCATAGACCCCGACGCGGTGGGGCTGACGCCGGATGAGGTTCGCTCCGTCAGCTGGGGCTCGCCGGTCTGGGCCGAAGACGGACGAGTCCGCGCAGCCAGTTGCGCATGGGTCGTCAGTGCTGGCGCCCGGCGTGTCGTCATCGACCCCAGTGGCAACCTCGACGACATCCTTCATGACCCAGCCTCGACCGGCGCGCACCAGGCTGCCTACCGCGCTGCCTTCGAGGCAGCCGGCATCCCGATCGAATCGATCGACACGGTGCTGCTCTCGCACATCGAATCGATCGGCCTGACTGTCGTACGGTCAGGCGAAGGTTGGCAACGCTTCTTCCCCAACGCACAAGTCCTCATCAGCGACACGGCCAAGACCGACTTCGTCGAGCACACACCCCCAGGCGATCTCGGCGCCGCCTTCGACGCACTGTTCACCGCGAATCTGATCGACACGTTCACCGACCGCGACGAAATCGTGCCGGGCCTGTGGGCAAAGTGGACCGGAATGCACAATCCGGGTCATTGTGCCTTTCACATCGGTACCCAGGCGACGTTCGTCGGTCACTTGGCCGTGTCGCCGCTGCACCTTGCGACCGGCCCGTGCCCACCACAACACGCAGACCCCGCTGGTGTGTGGCGATGGCTGCAGGCGACGATGGCCGACGGCCGGATCCTCGTCGGTTCCCTATGGCCGACGCCAGGCGCGCTGCGCTACGCCGATGATGCGTTCGAGCCCGTCGGACGGTGATTATGGCCGTGTGACGGGCGGGTGGCGTACCGTGATCTCATGTTGTCCAACGATGATCCCTCGGTTCGTGAGCTGACTGTGGCGCTAGACGCGGGCGATGTGGCTCGTGTCGAGGCGCTGCTGTCTGAACACCCGCAGCTGGTAACCGATCGCCACGGTGACGCCACGCAGTCGCGTACCGCGCTGCACATCGCGACCGATTGGCCAGGACACTTCCCGCAGGTGGCCGAGAGCATTGCTGTGTTGGTTGCCGCTGGTGCACCGGTCGATGGGCGCTTCAGCGGACCGCACGAGGAGACGCCACTGCACTGGGCTGCCAGTTCGGACGACGTGGCTGCGCTCGACGCTCTGTTGGATGCGGGCGCCGACATCGAGGCGGATGGTGCAGTGCTCACCGGCGGCACCCCGCTGGCAGACGCGGTGGTGTTCGCGCAATGGAACGCGGCGCGCCGACTGGTGGCGCGCGGCGCATCGATGACCATCTGGCAGGCAGCGGCACTGGGAGAGACCGCCGAACTGACTCGTCAATTGGAGGGCGCTGAGTACGGCGCACACGACATCACCAACGCGGCGTGGCACGCATGCCGCGCTGGCGAGCTGTCGGCGGTGCAACTCCTTTCGGCTCGCGGTGCCGACCTCGACTGGCTGGGCTATGAGGAGCTGACGTCGCGCGCCTGCGGCATCAAGTCCGGCGATGCCGATCTCATTGCGTGGCTGGCGACCCAGCCGCAGCTGTGAAACGGACTCACGCAGGGTGCCCGGCGAGGTGACGCAAGGCCATCGCGCTGTAGACGGCGACGCCGTTGATCATTGCCTCTTCGTCGAACATCACGCGGTTCGAGTGGTTCGGCGCCGCGGTAGCCGGGTTGCGGCCCTCGCCGGTACCGCCCAGGAAGAGCATTGCGCCGGGCACCCGGTTGAGTACGTAGCTGAAGTCCTCAGCTCCCATCACCGGGTTGGGCAGCCGCACGGTGGACGTAGCCCCGACCACCTCGCCCGCAACGGCGAGCGCGAAGTCGGCCGAGCCGGGATTGTTGACCGTCACGGGGTAGCCGTCCTGGAACTCGACGATGACCTGTGCGTCGTGCGCCGCGCTGACACCTTCTGCCACGCGCCGGATCCCGTCGCGCACCTTCGCCCGAGTGCGCTCGCTGATGGCACGGATGGTGCCTTCGATGATGGCGGTCTCGGGGATGATGTTGTTGGTGGTGCCCGCGGAGATGCGGCCGACGGTGACCACAGTGGGGTCGAAGACGTCGATCGTGCGAGTGACCATCGTCTGCAGTGCCTGCACTATCTCGCACGCAATCGGGATGGGGTCAAGCGCAGCGTGCGGCTGGCTGGCGTGCCCGCCGCGACCGACAACGGTGATCATGAGCACGTCGGCTGACGCCATGATGCTGCCACCCTTGCTGGCAATCCAGCCGGTGGGCAGGTTGCTGGTGATGTGCAGTGCGTACGCGCCGGTCACCGGCGACTCGCTGCCGTCGGCCGCAGGTGGAACGTCGAGCAGGCCTTCATCGAGCATGAAGCCGGCGCCGCCTGCGCCCTCCTCGCCCGGCTGGAACATGAACAGCACCCGGCCAGGAATCTCGTCGCGGCGGGCGCTCAGCAACTTGGCCGCGCCGACCAACATTGCAGTGTGAGTGTCGTGGCCGCAGGCGTGCATCTTGCCGTTGTCGGCGCTCTCGAACGGGAGGTCGGTGTCCTCGTGCAATGGCAGGGCATCCATGTCGCCGCGCAGCAGCACCGTCGGCCCCGGCTTGCCGCCATCCAGGACTGCAGCGATGCCGCTGGTGGTCTCGTGCAGTGTCAGCGACAACGGCAAGCCCTCCAACGCGGTCAGCACGTGCTCGCGTGTCACAGGAAGGTCGTTGCCCAGCTCGGGCCAGCGGTGCAACGTACGGCGTAGCACAACTGTTTCGTCGTGGAGATCGCGGGCTTCGGCGAGCAGGGTGTCGAGTTCCATAGCGACATGCTAGGCAAGACGGCGTGGGCAGCGAAACGGAACTGGTCGACATCGTGGACGACGATGATCGCGTGGTCGCGACGGTCACTCGCGCAGAGATGCGCGCTGGCCGGATGCAGCACCGTGCCGTCAGCATTGCGGTGATGAACAGTGATCGTCGGCTGCTGGTGCATCGCCGCGCCGAGGACAAGGACCTGTGGCCGGGCATGTGGGACATGGCGGCCGGTGGCGTGGTCGCGGCTGGCGAGTCGTACGAAGTGGCAGCTCGTCGTGAGTTGGCCGAGGAGTTGGGGGTCGAGGTCGACGATCTCCAGCATCTCGGCGAGGGTCGCTTTGTCGACGAGTCTGTGGCCCTGATCGGTCGTGGTTACCTGGCCGTGCACAACGGCCCGTTCACGTTCACCGATGGCGAGATCGCCGAGGTCCGCTGGGTCGACGCCGCGGAGTTGCAGTTGCTGATGACGCGTGAGCGGTTCGTGCCGGACAACGTCGAATTGCTGTTGCCACATATTTTGCCGTTCTGGTGATCTCGCCATGCCCAGTAGTGGTGACGGCACCGCACTGGGCGGGCCGGCGAAAGGAACCGTCACGATGTCCATGTACGGCGCAAACCCCGAGCAGCTCGCGTCCCTTGGCCGCTCGCTGAAGCAGCAGATCACCAGCATCGAAGGCGTGATGAGCGCCGTCTCGTCCGCCCTCAGCGGCACCAGCTGGGTCGGCCCTGCCCGCGATCAGTTCGAGAGCGACTGGAACACTTCGTTCCGCACCGCGCTCGGCAAGCTCAACCAAGCCTTCGACGCCGCCGGCAGCGACTGCATCGCCCGCAGCACCGACCTCCAACGCGTCATGGGCGCCCGTTGATGACGATGGCAGATACGTGCCACGATGGTGGCATGAGTCGAATTCGTATCAGTACCACGGTCGACGAGGCCACTCTGACTGCAGCTCGCGGTCTGGGCCTGGGGAACGACGCAGCAGTCATCGATGCTGGACTCGCAGCGCTCGTCGCCGCACACCGTCGGGCCGAGATCGATCGCTCGTACGAGGCATACGACCGAATTCCGTTGAACACGCCGGATGAATGGGGCGATCTCGAGTCGTTCATGCAAGCCGTCGACCGGGCCAATCAAGCTGCAGGGTTTCATGATCCCTTCGAGTCATGACACCGGCGAGGGGTGAGCTGTGGTGGTGCGAGACGCCCGGCGCGGGCAGACGCCCATGTGTAGTACTTACTCGTGATCAAGCGATCCCGCGACTTCGACGCGTCATGGTCGCCTATGCAACGAGAAACGAGCGTGGTCTGGAGACCGAGGTGGTGCTCGAGCCACCCGATGATCCGGTTCGTCAGCGTTGTGTACTGCAACTCGACTCCACACAGTCCCTCGCCCTCAGCCTGCTCGTCGATCGGATGGGCCGGCTGAGTGACGATCGGATGCGGCAGGTGTGTGCTGCTCTGGCTGTTGCAGTCGACTGCCAGTAGTTGGCGGCAGCGAGGGGGTGGATGGGTCGCTACCATCGCAGCGTGCTGCTGTTGGAGTTCACGATCGAGCCGTTCCACGAAGGGAACCCCGGGCCGCATGTAACGGCAGCGGTTGGCGCGGTCGAAGCACTTGGCATTGCCGTCGAGTTCGGTCCGTTCGGTTCATCATGCACCGTCAGCCAGGCGCAGCTCACCGAGGTCTCCGGATTGATCGTCGGCGAAGCATTCGCCAACGGTGCCACGCACGTCAGCCTGCACGCCGAGCGGGTTCCGGAGACGGACGGTGGAGCGTGAACAAGCTGCCGCGACATCCACTCGTCCTGGCCGTGAAGCCGATCGTCGAGCAGTTGGGTGCATCGCTGGTTGCTGCCGAGGATCGCGAGCCAGGCGACCTGCCGTTGAAGTGGGAGGGCGTGGTCATTGCCGCCGTCCGCCCGGCTCCACTGCACGGCGCACTCGACCGCCTGATCGAATCGGTCGAGCGCGAGATGGGCGCGGCGCTACCCAGCCTGTCCCGCGAGGAGAAGCAGAAGGCCATTCGCCTGCTGGACGATCGTGGTGCCTTCATCCTTCGTCGCGCTGTCGAGGATGTCGCCGACGCGATGGACGTCAGCCGCATCACCGTCTACAACTACCTCAACGCTCTACATCGGTGAACGGCTCGAGCCGATGAAGTCGTTCGATGTCCTCGCGTTCGATGCTGACGACACCCTGTGGCACAGCGAGGACGGGTTCACCGCCAGCGAGCTGCGATTCGTGGAGCTCGTGGCCCCGTTTGCCCCTGAGGGCATCGACGTCCGGGCGGCGCTGACGGCAGTCGAACGCAAGAACCTTCCCGTGTTCGGATACGGCGTCAAGGCGTTCGGGTTGAGCGCTGTCGAGGCGGCTCTGTCCATTTCAGATGGCGCCGTGCCGACCGCCGTCATCGGCGAGCTCCTGGAGATGATCCGCGCGACGCTCACTGCGCCGGTGCGCCTGCTGCCGCACGTGCCCGAGGTGCTGTCGGCGGTTAGCCGCGACTATCGGCTGGTGCTGATCACCAAGGGCGACCTCATCCACCAGACGCACAAGGTGGAGACCAGCGGCTTGGCTCATCACTTCACCGACGTGGAGATCCTGTTGGAGAAAGATCCACAGACCTATGACCGCATCTTTCGCAAGATCGGTGTGGCACCCGAGCGTGTGTGCATGGTGGGTAACAGCGTGCGCAGCGACATCCTGCCGGTGATGGCACTTGGCGGCACGGCTGTGCACGTGCCGTACCCGTTGCTGTGGGAGCTGGAGCACGTCGACCCGCTTGACGTCGACGGCCACCACTTCGCCGAGCTGGACTCCATCGCCGACCTGCCCGCCTGGCTGGCTGCCGACTGAGCCGGCGCACGGCTCACGGCAGCCAGATCTGTCGAGCCTCGACGATCTTGCCGTTGCTCACAGTGAGCAGGAACGGGAAGGGTACGAATACGAAACCCACTGGCGCTTCTGCGGCTGGCGCGGCGCCGCTGGCGAGTGCGAACAGTTCGTCGGCGGTGACTGCGAAGTTCGACCGATCGTCAGTGACCACCGTGACCGACGTGAGGTCTGTCAGCGCCGCAGTTGCGTCGAGGCTGGGCTCGCTGAGCGTGCCGAAGTCGTTGGGGCACTCGTCGATGCCGAGTTCCTCGGCACACGCAGCTGCGAAGAACGCCTGGGTGACGTGAAAGGTGAACGATGAAGGACTCAGGTCGGCGGGTAGGAGCAGATCGGCCCAGTACGCCCCGTCGGCACTCAGCCCGGACGGGTCGACGGCAGCGGTGCGGTCGGGGACGCCAGGGACAGGCGCACGGTCGTAGAGCTTGACCGTGCCAGGGCCTTCGTCGCCCGCACATGCTGTCAGCGCGAGGCACGCTGCTACTGCTGCGAACGCGGCCTGGCGCGCTCTCACAGGCGGCGGAGTTTCACGTTCGTCACGCGATGGTCGTTGCCTTTGGTGAGCAGCAGGCTGGCGCGGGTCTTGGTGGGTGCGATGTTCTCGCGAAGGTTCTTGCCGTTGATCTCGCGCCAGATGAATTGAGCGGTCTCGACCGCTTCCTCGCGCGTCAGGTGTGCGTAGTGCTGGAAGAAGCTGTCCGGGTTTTTGAATACGGTGTCGCACAGCGTGAGGAAGCGCTGTACGTAGAACTGCTGGATGTCGCGCTCGTTGGCATCGATGTAGATCGAGAAGTCGAAGTAGTCGCTGACGAATTCAGTCACACCTGAGCTGTCGATCGGCGTGCCCACCTGCAGCACGTTGAGGCCCTCGATGATCACGATGTCGGGCTGGCGAACGACCACTTCCTCGCCGTCGACGATGTCGTACACCACGTGGCTGTAGACAGGAGCGGTGGCCTCGGCGGCGCCGCTCTTCAGGTCGCGAAGGAACTGCAGCAGGCGGCGGGTGTCGTAGCTCTCCGGGAAGCCCTTGCGGTTCATGATGCCGCGCTCCTCCAGCACCCGGTTGGGGTGCAGGAAGCCGTCGGTGGTGACCAGGTCCACCTGTGGGTGATCGGGCCAGCGGGCCAGCAGCGCCTGCAGGATGCGAGCGAACGTGCTCTTGCCAACGGCAACACTGCCGGCAACACCGATCACATAAGGCACCTTCGGCGCCTGCGTGCCCAGGAACGCGGCCGACGCCTTGTGCAGGTTCTGGGTGGCGGCCACGTACAGATTGAGCAGGCGAGTGAGGGGTAGGTAGACCGCGGCGACCTCGTCGAGGTCGATGCGCTCGTTGATGCCGCGCAGCGACTCCAGGTCGTCCGCGCTCAACGTCAGTGGAGTGGCCGCACGGAGCGCGGCCCATTGATCCCGGTCGAAGGACAGGTAGCGGTCAGCCGTGTCGGTGAGGTTCGATGCCGTCACGGGGCCAGACCCTACGCTCACGGGGTGACAGAAGCCCAACGCCAACGCGCCGTCGGCCCGACGCGCAAGGAATTAGGGGCGTGGTACACCCCGGCTCGGTTGGTCGAGACCGTGGTACGCGAGACGGTTTTCGACGGCGCGCAGACCGTTCTCGATCCGGCCTGTGGTGACGGTCGATTCCTGCGCGCGACGGGCATGCCGTACCAGACCGGGGTCGACATCGACCCGTCGACCGGCTTCATCCACGATGATTCACTTCAGCGCGACTGGGGCGACGAGCGGTTCGACGTCGTCATCGGTAACCCGCCATATCTCAACCAGCTCGCGCGCCTGACGTCGCGTGGTGGCAGCAGCAAGTTCGGTGGCGGGCCCTACGCAGACGCGGCGGCAGAGTTTCTTGCACTTGCGATTCGCCTTGCGCGTCCCGGTGGTCGGGTTGGTCTGGTGCTGCCACAGTCGCTCTTGGCAACTCGTGACGCTGCCGCGATCCGCGCTGCGGTCGACGGAGCTGCCGCGCTGCTGTGGATGTGGTGGTCGAACACGCAGATGTTCGATGCAAACGTACGCGTGTGGGCGGGTGTCTGGGAGGTGGGAGGAGCTCACGGAGAAGTGCGCCGTTCGTTCGGCCCAGACTTCACCGAGTTGCCGCCGATGCCGATGCCGCGTGCCTGGTCGGGCTTGTTGACCGGCTCGTCCGCTGCCGCGTACGACGGGCCGACGCTAGGCACCATTGCAACCTTCACGGTCGACTTCCGCGACCAGTACTACGGGCTGGTCGGTGCAGTTGGCGACGATGAGGCCGGTCCGCCGTTGATCACCAGCGGCCTGATCGAGCCGGGCCGGAGCCTGTGGGGCCAACGGTCGGTGCGCTTTGCGAAGCAGTACTTCGCTGCGCCTCGCGTCGCAGTCGAGCGCCTGTCGCCGGCTCTCCAGAAGTGGGCCGCGGCACGGCTGGTTCCGAAGATTCTGATTGCCAACCAGACGAAGGTGATCGAAGCGGTCCACGACGTGCACGGCGAGTGGTTGCCCAGCGTTCCGGTGATCACCTGCGTCACCGCCGAGCCCGAACGCGTGCTGGGGGTGCTCGCATCCGATGCGGCCAACGAGTGGGTGCAGCAACACGCTGCCGGCAGCGGTCTGTCCGCCACCAGCGTGCGCCTCAACCCCAAGTTGTTGGCCAGCATCCCGCTCACGTGAAGTCGCGGGTGGCCAAGGAACGCCAGCGGCGAGCATTGACCCAGGCGCGCATCGTCATCCACGTCAGCTGTGCGCCCCAGAGGCCGGCCAGGCCAAAGGCGGGAACGAACAGCGTGGCCAGCGCCAGGGGCAGATAGCCGAGCAGGTTGTAAACCGCCTGGCGGCCCAACCACCGTTCGTCCTTCGCACCGATGAGTGCACCGTCGTAGGCAAACGCAATCGCTCCCGGCAGCTGCATAACGGCCAGGATGACGAGACCCGCCGTCAGCCGCGAGCGAACGGCGCTGTCGCTACTGAACAGCGCGGGAGCAAGTGGACTGACCGCGACCAGCACCATCGCCAAACCCACCGCGACCCACAGCGAGAGCCGAGTGCTGATGCGCCCAACCCGCGCCGCTTCCGCTGGGTGGTTGCCCCCCAACTCGCCGGCCACCAGCGACTGCGCCGGTATTGCGAGGGCATCGAGCACCAGCGCGAGGAAGATGAACAGCTGGGTCAACACCTGGTTGGCAGCCAGCGTGGGCGTGTCGATGCGCGCGGCCACGAACGTGGCGGAGTTCCACACGGCGAACATCGCCAGTGAGCGCAGAGCGAAGTGGACACCGCTGGCCAGCAGCGGTTTGACCCGAGCCCATGTCGCACGCAGCCGAGTCAGGTGCGGTCGCATGATGCCGAGGAACAGGAACGCGGCAAGCATCTGCACGGTCACGGTGCTCCAAGCCGAGCCAGCGACGCCGAGGTCCAGCACGTAGACAGCGATGATTTCGAGTACGAGGTTGATGGCGTTGGCGACCACCACCAGCAGGAGCGGTTTGCGCAACTGGTTGACGCCGCGCATCACGCCATGGCCAACGTACGCGATCAGCACGAACGGCAGCCCGACCGCACTGATGCGCAGGTAGGTCGACGCATGTTCCAAGACTTCGCCGCGCCCACCGAGCACCCAGCACAGCGGGCGCGCGGCAACCCCCAGGGCCAGCCCCATCGGTGCGCCGATCATTGCTGCCAACTGCAAGCCGTTGGTTGCCACCCGTCGCGCCTCGGGGGCATCGCCGCGACCGTGCGCGAACGCCACGTCGGGTGTGAGGCCGTACTCCAGCGCAGCGGTCAGGGAGACGACGGTGAGCAGCACAGTGGAGGCAATGGCCAGGCCCGCCAGCTGCGGGGTACCCAGACGACCAACGATCGCTGTATCGACCAGTACGTAGAGCGGCTCGACGGCGAGCGTGCCCAGCGCCGGAATTGCCAGGCCTACGATTCTCCGTTCGAGATCGTCACGTAGGAAGGGCACGCCCGCATGTTGCCACGGCGAATCAGCGACGCCGGTCGTGAAGCGCCGGTCGTGAGGCTCGTCGTGAAGCGCGTCGAGATGTCTAGCGGCGCCAAGGAGCCGACGGCGACGGGCCGCCGGCTGCCGTCAGCACGTCGACGCCGTCATCGGTGACCAAGCAGGTGTGCTCGAACTGTGCGGTCCACTTGCCATCGGCGGTGGCGGCGGTCCAGTCATCGTCGAACACCATCTTGTGCTGCCAGCCGCCCAGCGTGATCATCGGCTCGATGGTGAATGTCATGCCCGGGCGCATGATCATCGAGGCGCGCTCGTCGTAGTAGTGCAGCACTTGCACGTCGGTGTGGAACTGCTCGCCGATGCCGTGGCCGATGAACGCCCGCACCACACCGAACTTGTACTTCTTCGCGTGGTTCTCGATGGCGCGGCCCACGTCACTGAGCGGCCGGCCGGGCACGACGGCTTCGATACCGTGCCACATGCATTCCTCGGTGACCTGCACCAGCTGGCGGCTGGCCGGGTCGACATCGCCGACCAAGAACGTGGCATTGGTGTCGCCGTGCACGCCGCCGATGAACGAGGTGACGTCGATGTTGAGAATGTCACCGTCCTGTAGGACTCGGCTGTCAGGGATGCCGTGGCAGATGATCTCATTGGCGCTGGTGCACACGCTCTTGCGGTACCCGTGATAGTTGAGCGGGCTGGGGTAAGCACCACGCTCAATGTTCGCTTCGTGCACGAAGATGTCGATCTCTTCGGTGGTGACACCTGGGTGCACCATCTCGCCGGCTGAGCGCAGAATCTCGGCGCCCACCCTTCCGGCGTGACGCATACGTTCGATGATCTCGGGCGACTTCACACGGTCCTCGGCCCAGCGCGTCACCTGGCCGGTCTCGGCGTACGACGGCTTGGCAATGTGGTCGGGCACGGTGCGCATCGGGCTGATTTCGCCCTGCATCACGCGGCCCTCCAGGCCCTTGTGACAGCGCTTGTACTTACGACCGCTGCCGCACCAGCAGACGTCGTTTGCCTGGGGAAGTACGAGGGGCGGTCGGGTCTGCAGCACGTCGGCAGTCTATGGGCTCGATCCGCCGGTGGAAATGGCGGCGTCAGCTCGCCAGACGCCGCAGTACCTTCTGTTCGAGCAGGTCGATGTCTGCTCGTTCGATGGCTTCCTCCACGCAGGCCGCTGGTGGCGTGGTCTCGAACCCGATGGAGGCGAGCAGTGGCAATTGATCGACACCCTCTTCGCCGGTCATCACCGCCCGCAGCAAGGCAACGAAATCCGCGGCTTCGAACTCCTCGCGGGTGGTCACCCACAGCACGCCGAACTCATCGCCACCGACGCGTGCGAGCGTTGCCCCTCGGGAGCGGACCGTCGCAGTGCGCTGGCGGTCGCGGCAATCAGTGCATCGCCAACGGAGTGGCCGAGAGCTAGTGGAGCCGGCACGTTGTCACGTGGCACGATGACCGAATCGCTACCGACCAATCCCGTGATCCCGCAACGGCACGCCTCGACATCTGGCTGTGGGCAGTACGGCTGACACCCAAGCGGGCGGTCGCGACCGAATTGTGTCGGGCCGGGCGTGTGATGGTCAATGGCGGAGTCGGCAAGTCAGCGACCGCAGTGAAGGTGGGCGACCGCATCGAGGCACGGATCGCACAGCGGCAACGAATCGTCGTAGTCGTGCGAGTGATCAACAAGCGAGTCGGGGCACCGCTCGCTGCGGAGTGTCTGGTCGACCACAGTCCGGTCGTGGATCGTGACACCTTGCCGCCGGTCTTCGAGCGTGAGCGGGGCAGCGGTCGACCGACGAAGCGCGACCGCCGGCAGATCGATCGCCTGCGCGGCAACTGAACGTTCACCGTTCGAGCTGCTCCGACTGCGTGGCGTTTTCGAGAGGGAATGTGACCGTGAAGCGAGCGCCGCCGGTCTCACCTTCCGACGCCGTCACTGTGCCCTGATGTGCCTCGACCAATGCGGCCACGATCGCGAGGCCCAGCCCTGCGCCGCCGGTTGCGCGAGTGCGCGATGGGTCGCGTCGCCAGAACCGGTCGAACACCTGCCCGAGATTCTTCGGGTCGATACCGGGGCCGTTGTCATCAACGATCAGTCGTGCGCGTGTCGCGCTGGCCCGCACGATCACCACCGCCGGTGCATCGACCGGGGTGTGGACGCGCACATTGCGCAGCAAGTTGTCGACCACCTGGCGCAGGCGGGCAGGATCGCCGCTCACCACGACTGGCGCCGGTGCGTCGCAGATGATCGACCGCGCCGGCTCGACGGCTCGTGCATCCATCACAGCGTCGTGGGCGACGGCGGCGAGATCGACGGGAAGTTGCTGCAGGGGTCGGTGTTCGTCGATGCGGGCCAGTAGCAATAGGTCCTCGACAAGAACCGACATGCGCCTGCTCTCCGACTCGATGCGCGCCATGGCGATGGCGGCACCGTCGTCATCGAGGGCACCCTTTCGTTGCAGCTCGGTCCAGCCGAGGACCGATGTGATCGGCGTCTGCAGTTCGTGCGATGCGTCGGAGATGAACCGGCGCAGGCGTAGCTCGCTCTCCTCGCGTTCGATCAGCGAGGCGCGTTGCTGTTGCAACATGCGGTCGAGAGCTCCCGACAGGTGGCGAATCTCGGAGGGACCTTCGTCGGTCGGAATTCGCTGGTGGCGTTCGCCGGCGGCGACGGCGTCGGCGGTGTCGATCACCTTGCGCAGTGGACGCAGGCCCTGGCTCACCACCAACATCACTGCAGCAGCGGCAACGAGCAGCATGATGACCGCGCCGAGCAGGAAGCGGGTGATCAGCGAGGACATCGTGCTGTCGATGCCGTTGAGCGGTGCACCTTCGATCTCGAGCCGGCCGTCGGCGGTGGTGCCAGCGAGCACCAGGTAGCGCAGGCTGCCGTCGACAGCATCGACGGTCGATGAGTCGCCAGTGCGAAGCCGAGCGATGTCGGTGTCGGTGAGCTGAGGCAGCGGTAACGGGTCGCTGGGTGGGCCGGCCGGCTCGGAGATGATGATCTCACCGCTGCTGTTGACGGCGAGGTGGGCCGTGGCCAGCCCACGAGGGTCGATCTCGGCGCCAGGAGGTCTGCCCGGTCGCGGGCCGGCGTTGACGCGATTGGAGAGCGACCGCTCGAGCTGTCGAGTGGTGGCGCCCTGCAGGTCGTCGCGCGTGGACTTGACGACCGCGAACCCCAGTAGCCCGAGCGAGATTGCGATCACGACGGAGATGCCGATGACCAGGCGCAGTCGAAGGCTCATGTCGCGGCCGGTCGTCGCGCGGAGTATCCGATGCCGCGCACGGTGAAGATGATGCGCGGCAGGGCGTCGGTCTCCAGCTTTCGACGCACGCTGCTGACGTAGGTCTCGATGATCTGCCAATCGCCGTCGAAGTCGTATGACCAGACGTGGTCGAGTATTTGCATTCGTGTCAGCACGCGTTCGACGTTTGCCAACAGGTAGCGCAGGAGCCGGAACTCGGTGGGGGTCAGACTGATCTCTTCTCCGTCGCTCCAGGCGCGATGGGTTTCCTCGTCCAGGACGACGTGACCGCACGTCAGGCGTTGACTAGCGGTCTTGCCGGTGGTGCGGGTGCCGGTTCGGCGCAGCACAGCCCCGATGCGGAAGGTGAGCTCGTCGAGGCTGAACGGCTTGGTGACATAGTCGTCGCCGCCCTCGCTGTAACCGGCGCGCATGTCGTCGGTGTCGCGGCGGGCGGTGAGGAAGATGACTGGCACGTCGTCGCCAGCGGCGCGCAATCGGCGGCACACTTCGAAGCCGTCCATGTCGGGAAGGTTGACGTCCAGGATGATGAGGTCAGGTCGTGTGTCGGTGCTCAGCCCCAGCGCGCCCGCACCGTTGGCAACGGTCTGCACGTCGTAGCCGGCGAAGCGCAGACCGGCGCCGAGCAGGTCGCGAATGGAGTCGTCATCCTCGACCACGACAAGGCGTGCCGCCGACATCCCCTCGTTCTCCAACATGAGTCCGAAGAGTACGCGCCAATCCTGGGCGAATGCTGAAGATCCACGCTCACGAGATGTTCAGACGTCGTCTCTATCGTCCACCGCACGACAGCGGCTGACCTGACGGCGTTGCCGTTGGGGACCGACTTCGTATCAACCACCGGTGCTGCGGTCGGCGGCCTCTACGCGTGCGATGCCGGCAACCCGAACGGCGGTCGGCTACGCGCTCGACGGCTTCCCGATTGTCGTCGAACGCAACGCTGCTGGTGAGTTGCTCACCAACGCTGACCTCGACGAGTGCCACGGCCGAGTGTCGGCGATCGAGCTCGACGGCACCGTCGTCGAGATGTACCACTACTCGGTCACCGCCGAGTTCCTGTACGTCATCGGCTGCAATCGAGCCGCCCCCACCTGAGCCGCTCGACGGCCAACGGCGTGCTGGTCGATGGGGTGGCGTGCTCAGGGCGTTGGCGGGGGTACGCCGCACTCGTTGGAGGCGATGGTGGACTGCCAGGTGACCAGCGCCTGCTGGTCGGTGTTCAGAGTGATTTTGAAGAGGAGCGGCGCCAACAGTGGGTCGTCGATCACGGTGCCGGCGAAGCACTGGTACTTCTGGATTTCGGCCAGCGAAGCGTCCGGGCCAGCCCGAGAAATTGCGTCATGTTCCACCTGCAGCGCCTGTAGGGGAGAGATCACTGGAGCCGGCGGCTCGGTTGCGCCCGCGCCACGGTTGCAGGCTTCGAAGGTGACGTCATTGACGATGGTGGTCGGAACGGCGCTCGAGCCAGACGCCTTCGCCCAGGCAGTGATGGCCCGTGCAAACCGATCGGCCGAATCGTCAAAGGTGACCGTCGCGGTGAAGCACACGGTGCCTTCGCGCTGGTAGCTCGTGTAACTGCTGCCAGCCCAGCCATTCAATGCCTCGCGCGCCTGTGTCCACGGCAGCCAGGCATCCAGCATGATCAACACATCCACCTCTGAGAGCGGTTGCGGCTCGTCGATGACGGTTGTGCCCAGCGGGACCTCGACGGCAACCACGACCGGCCCTTGCCCTGGGTCACCGTAGAGCCACGGATTGAGCAGGATTTCTTCAGTCGGCGGTGTGCGGATCAATTGGTCGACGCCTTCGTTGCCGTGGGCGGCGAACACGTCGCCCACCAACATCGGGCCCAACACGTAGGGCGCGTACCTCTGCTCGACAACCGCCCAGGGGACGTCGGAGAGGCCCTGCTCGGCGTCGGGCGCCAGGCTGTTGGCCTGATCGGCTGCCGTCTGCTCGTCTGCGGACAGGCTGTCGATGTACACACCCTCCACCCGTAGTGCGTCGGCCTCGACGACGGATCGCAGTTCGAGGTCGTTCTCCCCGCCGGTGGCGAGCTCGAAATGCTGTGCCTGCAAGGCATGGGTCAGTTCGTGGGCGAGCACCACCCGCACGGCCGGTGTCAGTTGTTCGCCGCGCACGAACACGCGGTCGCTCGTGAGCGAATAGAACCCCAGGGTGGTCACGGCTGAAACAGTGGACTCACCCTGTGTCGGGTCGTAGTCGACGGCCAGGCCGAACGCGTCGTAGAGCAGCGAGGTCGAGCGCGCAGCCACCTGCTCGTCGTCACTGAGTGGAGTCGTCGGCTGGTCGAAGAGGGCGACGAAATCGACCTCGGGAAGGAAATCCACGAACACCGGGTGTACCCACTGCAGGCCCCGTTCGGTGGCGACGAAATCTGCAATTGGGGAGACTCGCGCGTCCCACTCCGTCGGGTGTGAGGGGGCGCTGTCCTTCGGCAAGAGCTTGTCGCGGAAGAGCACAGCGGCACCACCGGCGAGCAGCGCAATGACGAGAATGGGGAGTACGAGCCGCTTCCATCGCCCGCCGCGTGAGGCGCTGGCGACTGCGTACGGGGCGTCGGCGCTGGCGCCGTACGGCTGGTCCTGCAACCACTGCCCTGGCGCCGGTGGCGCGACCGATGCTGCCGGCGGCCCCGTGAGAATCGAAATGCGCGGCGGCAATGCTGGCTTTGCCGGCTCGGCGGGTTCGTGCTGGGTGTCAATCGGTTCCATGAAGTTCCTGCACTCTTGCACGAACGAGGGTATGGTGCGCGATGGTCGTGTCCACAGATCACTCACTGCGCGTGCTCGTCACGTCGACGCCGGGCGCCGGGCATCTGGGGCCACTTGCCCCGCTGGCGGCGGCATTGCAGGCGGCAGGCCACCAGGTGCTGTGGGCGACAGCCGACGAAGCCTGTGACCGAGTGCGGGCGATGGGCTTCGACGTCACCGCGTGCGGAATGGGTGTGGGTGGCCGTGTGGCGGCTTTCGCACCGCAGATGCCCGAGATCATGGCGCTGGACCCACGTCAACGCCGCCAACGCTTGTTCGTTGGGTTCTTCGCGGAGATCGCTGCGCCCCGCATGTATGCCGACTTGACCGAGGTCTTCGACTCGTTTCAACCCGACGTCGTGGTTCACGAGATGGCCGAACTGGCGGCAGCGCCGCTGGCAACGGGTCGCGGCATCCCACACGTGACGGTGGCATTCAGCGGAGTGCTGCATCAGTCGGTGCTCGGCGGAGCGCTCGACGCGATGGACCAGATCTGGGTGGCCAACGGCCTCGCTGATGCCGGCATCAGCGACCTTGTCGGCGCGCTCTACCTCCACCCGTTCCCCAGCTCCTTCGGTCCACCGCCGCCTGAAGTGACGTCGCTGCTGGTGCGCCCTGGGTCGGCGGGTGGCTCCGACGACGCACCGGACTGGTTGGTCGCGCTGGGTGCGGAGCGTCCACTGGTGTATTTGACGGCGGGCACAGAGGTGACTTCGCAGGCAGCGCCCTGGGTCGCGGCGTTCGAAGCGCTGGCAGGGCTGGATGTGGATGCGGTGGCAACGATTGGCCCGCTGGTCGATCTGGCGAGCCTTGGCACGGTGCCCGACAACGTGCGTGTCGAACGTTTTGTGCCACAGCACCATCTGCTTTCTCGCGCAGCAGTGGTCGCGTCGCACGGCGGGGCCGGATCTGTCTTGGGTGCGGCCGCGCACGGCATACCGCAGGTGCTCTACCCGATTGCGGCCGACCAGTGGGACAACGCCGATGCCGTCTCCCGGTCGGGCGCAGGTGTCGTCTGTGAGCTCGAGCACCGCGACGCAACATCGGTGGCGGCTGCCTTGCACCGCGCACTGTTCGAACCCGAGATGCGTTCGGCGGCCGGGTTGGTTCAAGCTGAAATCGCAGCGATGCCCACCGCCGCCGACCACGTTGCCACTATCGAGGCGCTCGTCTCATGAGCCACAGATCGGGCCCGACGCCGTCGGCGATTCGCCAGTGGCGGACGATCTCGAAGCCCAGCGCAGAGTAGAAGTCGACGTTCGACTCCGACGACGTTTCCAAGTAGGCGGACAGTTGATGGCGGTCAGCCAGATCGAGGCCTGGCTGCAGCGTGCGTGCCCCGACACCCATTCGTTGATGTGACGGTGACGTGCCCATCGTCGCCAAGTAGAGGTGCCGCTCGGCAGGCCGCCACAGGTGATACTCGGCGTCGGCCGCCTGCGACGCCTGGTGCCGGTTGCCCTCAAGCTCCGCGAACTGCTCGGCCAGGGCACTCATCGATGTCGTCGGCTCGGGGGCCGTGGCGCCGGTGTCGATCCACGAAGCCACTGACTCGACAGTGCCGTCGATCGTCGTTACGCACGCACTGCCGTGGGGCAGCGCGAAGTGCAGCAGGAAGAGTTGCTGCAGCCGAGTGATTCGCGCGATGTGGTCGCGTTCGTCGACCACCCACCTCGTCCAGGCGTAGTCGCCGAAAGCGAGCCCCAACACTTCGGCAGCGCGATCAATGTCGGCTGCGACCATCGCCCGGCTCTCGATCCTCATTCTTCAGCTCCCTCCCCGAGCCGTCGGCGCGCCGACGCCGGTGAAGGCGAGCGTGGTTTCGTAGGCGGCGGCCAGGCGCAGCACGTCGACGTCCGCACGCGGTCGGCCGATGAGCTGCACACCCATCGGTAGCCCGCGATCGTCGAAACCCACCGGCACGCTGATGGCCGGCAGGCCGGCAAAGGTCGCGAAGAGCGTGCACTCCATCCAGCGGTGGTAGGTGTCCATCTCGCGGTTGCCGATGTGTTGCGGCCACCGTTCGTGCGCGGGGAACGGCCACACCTGCGCAGTCGGAATCGCCAGCACGTCGAAGTGGTCGAAGAGGGAAATGAGAGCGGTATGGAACGTGGTGCGGGTGATCGATGCCTGCGACACCTCGGTGGCGGTGAGCGCCAGCCCGTGGTCGATCTCCCACAGCACCTCGGGTTTCACCAACTCCCGCTTGCTGGGGTCGGCGACCAGCGGCGCCAGACCAGTGGTCACCGACAGGTGGCGCAGCACCAACCACGCATCCCAGACGGCGTCGAGGTCGGTCTGAATCCTGGCCGGCTCCACATGGCAGCCCAAGCCGGCGAGCGTGCGCAGACCGTCGGTGCACAGGTCGACGATGCCGTTCTCCATCGCCAGCCGACCGTCGAGGTCGCCCAACCAGCCGATGCGAGTTTCGGCGGGGTCGTGGTCGAGCGCCTGGCGGGCGCGCCCGACGGTGGCGAACTCGTCCAGCGTGCCGGGCTGCGACAACGGCACTCTCGGGTCGTACCCGGCTTGCGTGCCCAGCAACATCGCCACGTCGAGCACCGTGCGTCCCATTGGCCCTTCCACACCCATCTGCGAGATGAACGCGTCGCTGACCGGCCACGCCGGTACCCGTCCCTGGCTGGGTCGGAAGCCGAAGATGTTGTTCCACGCAGCAGGGTTGCGCAGCGAGCCCATGTAGTCGCTGCCG
>JBBQMG010000078.1:0-19175 GCA_038328705.1 Acidimicrobiales bacterium
GCTGGAGCCGAAGGTCGACGACGACGGGGTCACCTTCAAGAGCACGTACGACGGCTCGTCGCACCGCTTCACGCCGGAGATTGCCGTCCACACGCAGGAACTGCTGGGCGCCGACATTCAGATGGTGCTCGACGTGTGTGCACCGCTGCCCTCCTCGCCCCAGGTCATTCGCCAGGCGCTGGAACGGACATCGGCATGGGCGGCGCGTGCCAAAGCGGCCCACCAACGGGCTGACCAGGCGCTGTTCGGCATCGTGCAGGGTGGCATCAGCGAGACGATGCGAGTGGAGAGCGCCCAGCGAACTGTCGAGGTGGGGTTCGACGGGTACGGCATCGGCGGTCTCAGCGTGGGCGAAACCAGGCAGGAGATGCTGCCCGCTCTGGCGGCCGCCCTCGCTCATCTCCCTTCCGATCGGCCCCGCTACCTGATGGGTGTCGGCGACCCGGCCAGCCTGGTGGAGGCCGTCGGTCTTGGTGTCGACCAGTTCGATTGCGTGATGCAGACCCGCATCGGACGGCACGGCACCGCCATGACCAGTGCGGGCAAACTGCATGTCAAGAACGCCAAGTTCGCCCTTTCCGATGAGCCGCTCGACTCGACGTGTAAGTGCGAGGTCTGCGCCCGCCACAGCCGTGGCTACATACGCCACCTCTTCCAGGTGGGCGAACCAACGGCATCTCGCCTGCTCAGTCTGCACAACATCGCCTGGACGTTGCAGCTGATGGACTCGATGCGCGTTGCCATCGCGGCTGGCACCTTCGACGCCCTCCGCTGTGACGTCCTCGCCGTTTGGGGATAACGGTCCAGGAATGACCGTCTGGGGCTGACCGCCGTTCGGCAGGCTGGTCTGGCTACAATCGCACGTCGGTCAACGAGGCCTCGTGCCTCCATCGTAAACACCTGGACTCCTCATGCACCTGTCCCCACTCCTCGCCGCGACAAGCAACTCCAATCCGCTGCCGTCGCTGATCATCTTCATGCTCATTCCGGTGGCGATGTACTTCCTGTTGATTCGCCCGCAGCGCCGCCGCCAGCGCGAGGCCGTTGCCTTGCAGAGCGCCATCGAGGTCGGCGACGAGGTAATGACGACTTCCGGTGTTTACGGCTTCATCACCAGCTTCGAGGGCGATATCGCATGGCTGGAGATCGACGACAACGTGCAGATTCGTATTGCGAAGCAATCGATTCAGCGCAAGGTCGATACGGCCAAGGGCGAGACCGCTGTTCCGACCGACGACGGCACGAAGGCCAAGCAGACCAAGATCGACGACGTAGTCACCACTGACACCACCGCTTCCACAGAGGACTGACCGCACAACATGCGCAGGAAGCTCATTCTCTCGTTGGTGATCATCATGGTGGTCTCCTTCGGTTCGTTCTTCATCGTGTTGGCCACCGGCTCGCACCCCACGTTGGGGCTCGACCTGCAAGGCGGTGTGTCCGTCACGCAGGAGCCCAAGGTTGGCTCCAACTTCAGTAGCGCCAGCCTCGATCTGGCCGTCGAGAAAATACGTGAGCGGGTGGACGCGTTGGGCGTAGCCGAGCCGGAGATCTTCCGCCAGGGCAACGCCATCATCGTCAACCTGCCCGGCGTGCAGAACCAGAATGAAGCAATTGCGCTCGTACAGGTCACTGGTCAGGTGTATCTGCGGCCGGTGATGAGCCAGTGTCAGACGCTGGATGTCAGCGCAACAACCACCACGGGCGTGGGCGAGACCACAGTTCCGGGCAGCACAGTTCCGGGCAGCACAGTTCCGGGCAGCACAGCGCCCAACACGACTGCGGCTCCCGGCCCGGGCCGCGGCGTCAGCAGCAGCAACACGTCGACCACCGTCGATGCGACGGCCACCAGCCAAGCAACGGCCACCACTGTTGCCGGCACCGAGACGACAGTTGCCATCAACCCTGTCAGCGCCACCACCACGGTCACCATGCCCGCAGGCCCCACCACGACGGCCGCACCCCAGCCCGTCGACGCAAACGGCCTGCCGATCCCGGAGAGCGATCCGACAACCTCGCAGTTCCTGCCGGTGCAGGGCGCCGACCCGCCGCAGTACTGCCTCGTCGGCCCACAGCAGGGCACAGGTGAAGTCTTCCAGGACAACGCCAGCGCCACGGTCATCCCGAACTCTGGGTGGGGCGTCACCGTCGACCTGCGCGACGGCGCCGCGGGCAACGACATCTGGAATGCGTTGGCGTCACAGTGCTTCAACAAGACACAGTCGTGCCCGACCGGTCAGCTCGCCATCGAGCTCGACGGCACGCTGCAGTCGGTCGCCAACGTGCAGACCGACAACTTCCAGGGCAGCGTGCAGATCAGCGGCTCGTTCAGCGAGGGCGACGCCCGCAACCTCGCTCGTGTGATCAACAGCGGCTCGTTGCCGGTGCAGCTCGAGCTGCGTTCGGTGCAGAACGTGTCACCGACGCTCGGTGCGGATTCACTGCGGGCAGCCTGGATCTCTGGCCTCGTCGGCTTGCTGATGGTGTTGATCTTCATGGTCCTCTACTATCGAATGCTCGGGTTGATCGTGGCGCTTGGCCTGATGATCTCCGGTGCCATCCTGTGGAGTGTGGTGTCCATTCTCTCCAAGACGCAGGGTCTTGCGCTCTCGCTGTCCGGCATCGCCGGGATCATCGTCTCCGTCGGCGTCACCGTGGACTCGTATGTGGTGTTCTTCGAGCGACTGAAGGATGAAGTTCGCTCTGGTAAGACGCTGCGCAACAGCGCCCAGCGCGGCTTCCAGGGCGCCTGGCGCACCATCGTGATCGCCGATCTCGTGTCGCTGATCGGTGCGTTCGTGCTGTGGTACCTGACGGTTGGCGCGGTTCGTGGCTTTGCCTTCTTCCTCGGCCTGTCCACCGCCTGCGACCTTTTGGTTGCCTACTTCTTCACTCGGCCGATGGTGCTGCTGTTGGCCCGCACGAAATGGATGGAGCGCCGCAAGGTGATGGGCATCGAAGTCACTCCGGTTGGTGTTCCGTCATGACCGACATCGACAACGACATCATGGACGACGCGTCATACGCAGACGACCCGACCCTCACTTCACACGGCACGGCTCGGCGCAGTGTGTGGGGCCGGCTCTACCACGGTGAGACCTCCATCGACTTCTACGGCAGGCGCTGGATCGGCCTCGGCTTCTCCCTGGTGATGCTGCTGATCAGCGTCGGCTCGATTGTCGGTAACGGCCTCAACCTCAGCCTTGATTTCAAGGGTGGCGTGGTATGGACGGTGCCGTCCTCAACGCTGACCGAAGACGCGGCACGCGCAGTCCTCAACGATCAGGGTCTTTCAGGTTCCAGCGCGAAGGTGCAGGAGTTCGTCAACAAGAGCGACAATGTCCGCACGCTCGAGGTACAAATTGGCGAGCAACCCGATGCAATTCGTCGTCAGGTACAACAGGCCTTCGCCGATGAAGTGGGCGTCCCCACGGAGTCCGTCAGCACGCAGGCCGTCAGCTCCACCTGGGGTAAGAGCATCACCGAGAAGGCGCTGCGCGCACTCGTCGTCTTCCTCGTGTTGGTGGCAGGTTTCATTGCGTGGCGGATGGAATGGCGAATGGCGCTAGCCGCGATCGCCGCCATGTTGCACGACGTGTTGTTGAGTGTGGGCATCTACTCGCTGTTCGGGTTTGTGGTGACACCGGCGACGGTGGTCGCGTTCCTCACCATCCTTGGCTTTTCGCTCTACGACACGATCGTGGTGTTCGACAAGGTGCAGGAAAACCAGAGGCGCTATTCCACCGCTCGTATGCCGTACGCCGACATCATCAACGTGTCGATGAACCAGGTGCTGATGCGCTCGCTGAACACCAGCATCGCCGCTATTCTCCCGGTGCTGTCACTGCTGGTTCTGGGCTCGGGCATCTTGGGTGCTGTCACCTTGCGGGAGTTCGCACTGGCGCTGCTGGTTGGCCTCGTCACCGGCTCGTACTCGTCGATCTTCGTGGCCTCGCCACTCGTGGCCATCGCCAAGGAGCGCGAGCCCCGGTTCAAGCCCCTTCGCGGGTCCCATGCCACCGGTGCCGAACTCGAGCGTCTTGTGCACGGTGGCATTCCCGGTGGGCGACGCGAGCAACGACGTGCAGCCCAGGGCGAGAGTACGGTGGCGGTCGGGGCCCCGGTCAGCGCAGAAGCATTGCTGACTCACGCTCCTCGACCGCGGAAGAAGAAGCGCCGCGTCTGACGCGCCGCGTTACCCTTGCCGCATGGCCACGAATTTTCATTGGATCACGCAGCTCGTTCGTGACATTCCAGATTTCCCCAGCCCAGGCGTGACGTTTCGCGACATCACCCCGCTGTTGGGCGACGCAGAGGGCTTCTCCAAGTCCGTTACCGAGCTGGTACACCGCTTCGCCGATATCCCGGTGGACCGCGTGCTGGGTATGGAAGCCCGCGGCTTCATCATCGCTGCCCCGGTGGCGTACCGCATCGGCGCCGGCTTCATTCCCGTCCGCAAGGCTGGAAAGTTGCCGTGGGCCGTGGTCCGCGAGGAATATCAACTCGAGTACGGCAGCGACAAGTTGGAGATCCACCGCGACGCCATCCACCCGGGCGAGCGCATCCTGGTGATCGACGACGTGTTGGCCACGGGGGGCACCGCGGCCGCAACCTGTCGTCTGGTCGAAGCACTCGGTGGTGTCGTGGTCGGCCTCGGGTTCCTCTTGGAGATCGAAGAGTTGGGCGGCCGTGAACGATTGAAGGGCCGGCTGGTCGAGAGCCTGGCCACCTACTAATGGCCGCCGTCGATCGTGTTCTGCCGTGGCGTCGCCACCAGAACGCGACCGCGGAAGAGCTGACCCCGATACTCACTGCCTACCGGCGGCGCCATCCCAAGGCGTCGGTCGCAATGATCAACCGGGCATATGAGACGGCGAAGCAAGCACACCGGCACCAGCAGCGCAGTAGTGGCGAGAGCTACATCAACCATCCACTCGCCGTCGCTCAGATCGTCGCCGACCTCGGCCTCGACGAGATTTCGCTCGCAGCTGCACTGCTGCACGATGCCGTTGAAGACACCGAGATCACCCTCGCCGATGTGGAGAAGGGCTTCGGCTCCGAGGTTGCCCAGATCGTTGACGGCGTCACCAAGCTCGAGCGTCTGCAGTTCGACTCGAAGGAGGCGCAGCAGGCCGCCACCATGCGCAAGATGCTGGTGGCCATGGCGCGCGACCTGCGTGTGCTCATCATCAAACTGGCCGATCGGTTGCACAACATGCGCACCATCGCCGCCATGCCCAGCGAGAAGCAGCAGCGCATTGCTCATGAGACGCTCGAGATCTACGCACCGCTGGCTCACCGGTTGGGCATGCAAGAGCTGAAGCAGCAGCTGGAAGACCTCTCGTTCGCCTCGCTCTACCCGAAGCGATTTGCAGAGCTCGATCATCTGGTGGCCACCCGCTCGCCCGAACGTGAGATGTACCTGGCGAAGGCGATTGCCGAGGTACAGGGGCGGCTACTGGAGTTGGGCATCACGGCCGAGGTCACCGGGCGCGGCAAGCATCTGTGGAGCATCTACGAGAAGATGGTGCAGAAGGGTCGCGAGTTCGACGACATCTTCGACCTCATCGCGGTGCGCGTGATCGTGGACTCCGTGAAGGATTGCTACGCCGCGTTGGGCTGCATCCACGGTCGGTACAAGCCGGTGGTGGGTCGCTTCAAGGACTACATCGCGATGCCGAAGTTCAACCTCTACCAGAGCTTGCACACCACGGTCATCGGGCCGGGCGGCAAGGCGGTCGAGATGCAGATTCGTACGCGCGAGATGCACCAGCGCGCCGAGTGGGGTGTGGCGGCGCACTGGGCCTACAAGGACGAGGGTGCCGCCAGCGATATCGACTGGCTGAACCGCATCATCGACTGGCAGGCCGAGATCAGCGACCCGGCTGCGTTCATGGAGAACTTGAAGACCGACCTGGAGCAGGACGAAGTCTTCGTGTTCACGCCCAAGGGCAAGGTTGTCACGCTGCCCGTCGGCTCGACGACGGTCGACTTCGCGTACGCCGTGCACACCGAGGTGGGTCACGCATGCATCGGTGCCAAGGTCAATGGTCGTCTGGTGCCGCTCACACACCTGATGAAGAGTGGCGACACGTGCGAGATCTTCACGTCGAAGGTCGAGTCCGCTGGGCCGTCGCGCGACTGGCTGCAGTTCGTCGAGTCGCCGCGGGCGCGCAACAAGATCAAGCAATGGTTCTCACGCGAGCGCCGCGAAGACATGGTCGAGGCCGGCCGCGACGATTTGATCAAAGAGTTCCGTCGGGAGGGTTTGCCCATCCAACGGATGTGGACGAATCCAGCGGTTGTCGAGGAGATCGAGGCTGCCTCCTTCGCCGACCTGGATTCGCTGTTGGCGGCCGTGGGGGAGGGGCACGTTTCCGCCCGTTCCATTGCTCAGAAGGTTGCCCGCACCTTCCGCACCGGCGACGACGCTGAGCAACCGGCCGCCACCGTATTACCCCGTAGCCGAGGGCCGCGCCGCCCGCGCAATGACGCTGGGGTGCACGTCGAGGGTCTCGACGAGGTGCTGGTGCGGCTGTCACGCTGCTGCACGCCGGTACCGGGCGACGACATCGTCGGCTTCGTGACGCGTGGACGCGGGGTGTCGGTGCACCGCACCGACTGCGCCAACGCCGAGAGCCTGATGTCCGAGCAGGCCGCCCGCCTGATCGACGTCGAGTGGGACGGCGATCAGTCTCGTGCGATGTTCCGCGCCGGTGTCGAGGTGATCGCACTCGACCGTTCCAAGTTGCTGCGCGACGTTGCGAATTCGCTCAGTGAGCAGCACGTCAACATCGTCTCGTGCAGCACACACACCGGCTCCGACCGGGTGGCAAAGATGCGCTTCGAGTTCGAGATGGCCGACCCCTCGCACCTCGACTCGGTCCTGCGCACCATCAAACAGATCGATGCCGTCTACGACGCATATCGCCTGGTTCCCGGCAAGAGCTGATTGCCTTTCCCGTAAAGCTGGGGAGGGGCGGAAGGGGGAGCGGTAGCCTTGGCGGCTGTGCCTGAGTTCCAGACCAGCCCCGGGATGCGCGACATCCTTTCGCCCGAATCGGCCCGTTGGCGCCGCTTCGTGCAGGTCTTCGGGCGTGTCACCGAGGGAGCTGGCTATGGCCAGGTTGTGTCGCCACTTCTGGAAGACCTCGGTGTGTTCCAGCGCATCGGCGATGCCACCGATGTCGTGACGAAGGAGATGTACGACTTCGTCGACAAGGGCGGCCGTCATGTCGCACTGAGGCCCGAGCTCACCGCGTCGATCTGTCGCGCGTTCGTACAACATCGGCCGCTGACCCCGTGGAAGATCTGGTACACCGGGTCGCAGTTCCGCTACGAGAAGCCCCAACGCGGGCGCTACCGCCAGTTCGACCAGGTGGGCATCGAAGTGTTGGGCGCCGACGACCCGTACCTCGATGTCGAGATCATCGCCCTTGGGTGGGAGTTCTTCCAGGCCCTCGGTCTTTCGAAGGTCACGCTCCTGCTCAACTCCCTGGGCGAGCCCGCCGACCGTGCCCGCTACGTCGACGCGCTCAAGACCTACTTCGAGGCCAACGTTGCCGATCTCAGCGAGGAGAGCAGGGTCACGCTGCAGAAGAACCCTCTGCGTGTGCTCGACTCGAAGCGCCCACAGGACGCTGTGCTCGTCGCCGACGCACCACAGATCGCCGACTTCTACAGCCCGGAAGCCGCAGCACATTTCGACGCCGTTCAAGCCGGGCTCAGGGTGCTTGGAATTCCGTTCACCGTCGACACCAAGCTGGTGCGCGGCCTTGATTACTACCTGCGCACCACCTTCGAGTACCAGGGCGGCACGCTCGAGTCTGCGCAGAACGCGCTCGGCGGCGGCGGGCGCTATGACGGCCTGGTCGAATCGTTGGGCGGCCCAGCCACAGCTGGGGTCGGCTTCGCTCTCGGCCTCGACCGCACGCTCATTGCCTGCGACGACGAGGGCGTATTCCCGGCGCCGGCGACCGAAGTCGACGTGTTCGTCGTTGACACGACTGGCGGTCTGGAAGCACTGCTGATCACCACCGCATTGCGTGCCCTCGGTATTGGCGCCGACCGTGCCTTCGACAATCGCAGCATGAAGAGCCAGATGAAGGGCGCCGACAGAAGTGGCGCCACGTTCGCTGTCATCGTCGGCAGCAACGAACTAGAAGCCGGCACGGTCGTCGTTCGCCCACTGCGCGCCGAGCGAGCCCTCGACGCCGACGGCAACCCCGTCAGCAATGACGTACGCGATGGCGCACAAGTCACCATTCCCAGAACCGATCTCCTCGATTACCTCCAGAAAGCCCTCTCATGAGCTCCACGTCAATGCGTACCCACCAGTGCGGCGAGCTGCGCCCCGAGCACATCGGCCAGCACGTCACCCTCACCGGGTGGGTCGCCACCCGCCGCGAGCACGGCGAGAAGCTGGCCTTCCTCGACATCCGTGATCACACCGGTGTCACCCAGGCCGTCGTCGACAACGCCGTGGACGTGCGTTCCGAGTACGTCGTGCGAGTGTCGGGCGTGGTTGCCGCCCGCCCCGCCGAGAACGTCAACGAGGGTCTCGCCACCGGCGGTATCGAGCTACAGGACTGCACCATCGAGGTGCTCAACTCGGCCGAGCCGCCGCCGTTCCCCGTGAACGAGCGCGCCGATCAGGTGGCCGAGAACACTCGCCTGCAGCACCGCTACATCGACATTCGTCGCGAGCGGATGCAGCGCAACCTGCGCCTGCGCGCAGCTGTGAACAGCGCCATTCGCACGGCGATGGAAGGGCAAGACTTCGTCGAGGTCGAGACCCCGATGCTGGTGCCCAGCACACCTGAGGGTGCCCGCGAGTTCATCGTGCCCAGCCGTCAGCAGCCAGGTTCGTTTTACGCGCTGCCGCAGAGTCCGCAGCTGTTCAAGCAGCTGTTGATGGTGGCAGGCATCGACCGGTACTACCAGATCGCCCGCTGCCTGCGCGACGAAGACCTGCGCGCCGACCGTCAGTACGAGTTCATGCAGCTCGACGCGGAGATGAGCTTCGTCGACCAGGATGACGTGCACAACGCGATCGGTGCAGCGGTGTTGGCCGCCGCCAAGGCCGCCGGCCAGAACCCGGGCGAGATCGAGAAGATCACCTGGCACGATGCAATGAACCGCTTCGGTATCGACAAGCCGGATCTTCGATTCGGCATGGAACTGCACGACCTCACCGAGGTGTTCAGCGCCACCGAGTTCAAGGCGTTCGCCGGCGCAGCCTGCATCAAGGGCATCAACGCTGCGGGCAAGGCCGAGGAATACGGCCGCAACAAGCTCGACGGAATGACCGACAAGGCCAAGAAGATCGGCGCCAAGGGCTTGGTGTGGCTGAAGGTTGCGGCCGACGGCACGCTCGAATCGCCCGTGGCCAAGTTCCTCAGCGGGACCGAGCAGGCCGCGCTGAAGGCAACATTCGACGCCAAGCCCGGCGACCTGATCCTCATCGTCGCCGACGAGTGGACGATGACCTGCGACGTGCTCGGCACGCTGCGCAACGACCTCGGCCGACCGCCGGTATACGAGGGTCCATATCGCTACGTATGGGTCATCGACTTCCCACTGTTCGTCGGCATCGACCCGGTCTCAGGTCGCCCGCGTCCTGGTCACCACCCGTTCACCCAGCCGCACCCCGAGGATCTGCACCTGTTGGAGTCAGATCCGTTGAAGGTACGTAGCCAGGCGTACGACCTGGTGCTCAACGGTTGGGAGCTGGGTTCGGGTTCTATCCGAATCCACCAGCCGGAGCTACAGGCTCGCGTGTTTGCGTTGCTGGGCATCAGCGACGACGAGGCGCAGAAGCGGTTCGGTTTCTTCCTCAACCCGTTCAAGTACGGCGCCCCGCCGCACGGCGGTTTCGGCCTCGGCATCGACCGTCTGGTCGCCATCCTCGCCGGCGAGGAGAACATCCGTGAGGTCATCGCCTTCCCGAAGACGCAGTCCGGTCTCGACCCGATGACGAACGCCCCGACGCCCGTCGTGCAGAAGCAGCTCGACGAGCTGGGCATCCGAGTTCTCCCACCCAAGGCCTAGCTCGCCTCCCTCGGTCGTTCGCCGACCCTCAACTTCCCCCAACACCCACCGTTTGTGCACTTTCGTTCGCTGTCCGAACGGAACTGTTCAAACGCGACGGAGGGGGCGCGAGATGCGACCAGAACCGAAGCACGAGCACGAGCACGAGCACGAGGCACCGCCGACCCCCGAGCAGTGGGCAGAGCGTCATGACGGCCTTTTCACCAACGGCGTCGCCGCTGCGGCTGGGCTCAGTCCGCAGCAAGTTGCTCGTCGCCGGGCAAGCGGGCGGTGGCGAGCCATTCGGCGCGGAGTCAGCGCTGTCGGTGGGGTACCCCCGACGCGTCGTCAGGCCCTCCGAGCGGTCGCTCTCACTGTCCCTGCCTGTGTGTGCCTGTCGCACGAAGCGGCAGCGTGGTTGACGGGTGCACCGTGCCGCCGTGACGACTGGGTTCATGTCAGCGGGCCGCTGGCCCGAGTAGTCAGGCTTCCCGGCGTTCGGGCGCACCGGACTGGCACGTTCGAGGATGGCGACATCATCAGCAGGGACGGGATGCGATGCACGTCACCGTTGCGGACCGTGATCGACCTCAGCGGCTCGCTTCCTCCGTCTGAGCTGGGCAAGATCGTGGACTACTACCTGCGCAAGAAGATGCTGCGCCTGGAGGAGTTGCGCGGCAGAGTGAGCAGAACGAGGCCGGCGCCGGGGCGATCCGTCCGTACGTTGCAGCAGGTCTTGCGAGACCGGATACCAGGCTACGACCCAGGTGAAAGTGAACTCGAGGGCCGACTTGCCCGAATCATTGTTCGAGCTGGCTTTCCTGCGCCGACCCAACAACATCGGGTCAACTACGGCGCCGACCGATACCGGCTCGACTTCGCCTGGCCGGAGCGACGTCTCTACCTGGAGGGCAACGGGTTTGGCTGGCATCAGTTGTCGAGCGACCTGGACAACGACGCGACCCGTCAGAACGAACTGGTACTCGACGGTTGGACACCAATCGAACTCACATGGCGGATGTCCGATCAAGTGATCGAGAAGACGTTGCGCCGCTTCATGACCCGCGTTTGAGCACTTTCGCTCGCATACCGAACGAAAGTGCTCAAACGCCAGGGGGATGGGCGAGCGCTACGGTGACGGGATGGCGAGCAGTCACTTTCGAGCGGGCGTGGTGATCGTGGTGCGCAATCCCGATCTCACGCAGGTGCTGGCGTTCGAGCGCGCCGACGCGCCTGGGAGCTGGCAGTTACCCCAGGGCGGCATCAAAGCGGGCGAGCAGCCGATCGAGGGTGCGTGGCGGGAGCTTCTGGAGGAGACGGGGCTCGGTGACCACCATGTCATCGCACGCGCCGAGTTTCCTGAGTGGCTGGCCTACGAGTGGCCCGACGACCTGAAGCGTCTCAAGGGCGGCATTGCCAATCGAATTGGTCAGGTGCAGCGATGGTTCCTGTTTGATGCCGTCTCCACCGACGTGGTGCCGACACCGGATGGCAGCGAGTTCATCAACTGGAAGTGGGTCACGCCCGACTGGCTCATCGACCACGTGCTGGAATGGCGCCGTGGCCCGTACGAACGAGTGCTGGGCACGCTGTAGAGCACCAACCCATCGGGATCCGAGTGGGTACTCGCACCCCGGGGTGCGAGTACCCACTCGCATGGCGCCGGGGCGCTCGCACTGGCAGTGTGGCACTCGCACTGGCGCCGTGGCACTCGCATTGGGGTGGTGGTGGGGTACCGTCGACGGTTGTGTCCGACCTGTTCAGTGCTGCCGCCGAAGATCGCCTGCGATCGCAGGCGCCGCTGGCCGCACGGCTGCGGCCACGCACGCTCGACGACGTCGTCGGGCAGACTCACCTGGTCGGTCCGGGTAAGCCGCTGCGGCGATTGGTCGAGCAGGACAGGCTGACCAGCGCCATCTTCTGGGGCCCACCGGGCACAGGCAAGACCACTTTGGCGCTGGCCGTCGCAGGTACGACGAAGCGGGCCTTCGAGCAGCTCTCGGCCGTGTCGGCGGGCGTGAAGGACGTGCGCGAAATCATTGAACGTGCCCGTCAGCGGCTGGGTGAACACGGGCGGGGCACGATTCTGTTCCTCGACGAGATCCACCGCTTCTCGAAGGCGCAGCAGGATGCGCTGCTGCCGGCCGTGGAGGACGGAACGCTAACGCTGATCGGCGCAACCACCGAGAATCCGTTCTTCGAAGTCAACGCTCCACTGCGCAGCCGCAGCACGTTGTTCCGCCTGGAACCGCTCACTCGGCCGGACATCGAGACACTGATTCATCGTGGCTTGGAAGCCGAAGGGCGCACGGCCACGCCCGAGGCGATCACGTACCTCGCCGACCGAGCGGGCGGTGATGGTCGCCAGGTGCTGACGGCCTTGGAGGTTGCAGTCGCGCTTGCCCACCCCGGCGAAGTGGTGCTGGAGCACGTTGAGTCGGCCCTGGGCACCAGTGCGCTGCGCTACGGCCGCGACGATCACTACGACGTGGTCAGTGCCTTCATCAAGAGCATGCGCGGCAGCGACCCGCAGGCCACCGTGTACTACCTGGCGCGCATGTTGGAGGCCGGCGAGGATGCCCGTTTCATCGCCCGTCGCATGATCATCTTCGCCAGTGAGGATGTTGGCCTCGCCGACCCGAGCAGCCTGCAGGTTGCCGTCGTAGCAGCTCACGCACTGGAGCACGTCGGCCTGCCGGAGGCGCAACTGAACCTCAGCCAGGCTGCAATTCATCTCGCGACTGCACCGAAGAGCAACCGGGCGGCGCTGGCCATCTGGAATGCCCGGGCGGATGTGCAGGCGGGTGCCGTGGGGGAGGTGCCGCCACATCTGCGCGACGCGCACTATCAGGGAGCGAAGAGCCTCGGTCACGGAGTGGGCTACGACTACCCTCATGATCACCCGGATGGCTTCGTCGTGCAGCAGTATCTGCCCGCCGAGCAAGCCGACAAGCGGTACTACGAGCCGACACACCACGGTGACGAGGCACGTGTAGCCGAACGGATGGAGAAGCGTATGGAGGCAGAACAATGACCGCAGGTGAACTCGCCGTGTTGATGGCGGCGGTGCTGTGCTGCATCGGTTTCGCCGCGCTGGTCGTCGTGCTGATGCGAGTGCTGGATTCGTTGACAGCGCTTCGCGGCGAAGTCGAGTCGCTGCGCTCCGAGACCCGCCCTCTGCTTCGTGAACTCAGCGTCTCCACCGCCGATGCCAGGGCTGCAATAGACGAAGCTCGCGACGACCTCGATCGGTTCGACAGAGTGCTTGGCTCCGCTGAGGCGATCAGCGGCGCCATGGCCGGTGGACGACGAATGACCCGTGCTGCGTTCTCCACGCCGGTGATCAAGACCGTTGCCATCGGTACCGGCACCAAGCGTGCGGTGCGCCGGCTCAGCCGCAAAGACAGGAAGATCGCATGATGAAGCGTCTGACGTGGTTCGTGGGTGGGGCCGCCGCTGGTATCGCCGGCGCCAGCGTGGCGAAGAAGAAGGTCAAGGCGGTTGCTGCGGAGATGGCACCGTCGAATGTTGCCAAGAAGGCAACCGGTCGCGTGCGCGAGGCGGTCAACGAGGGCAAGCGGGCAATGCGTTCCAAGGAAGCCGAACTGCGTGCTCGCCTGGATGGTCGGGCAAGCACGCTTGCCGACGACCTCGACGACGGCGACACAGTATTGGTCGACGGTCGCCCGGTCGAGGCCGGACAAGTCATCGTGCTGAAGCAGGTACGCGACGAGCACGAGGCCGCCGCTCGCCGTCGCCGCGCATGAGCGCCGGGGTAGCGACCCCGGCTGACGTGCTGAGCGCGCTCGCCGCCGATCTGCGGTCCGCGCTCGCACCGGACCGCATCCGCACCGGAAGCACCGAGCTCGGGCTCTACGCCCGCGACGCCTCGAACATCTCCGGCTCTGCGGGCGTCGTCTGCTTCCCACTGACGACTGCTGAAGTGCAGGCGTGCGTTCGGGTGGCCGCAAAGCATCGGGTTCCGTTCGTGGCACGCGGCGCGGGTACCGGCCTGGCCGGAGGGGCAACCCCACTGGACCACGCGCTCGTCATCACACTGACCAAGATGGATCGTGTGCTGTCGGTTGACGCCGTCAATCGCTTCGCGTGGGTCGAGCCGGGCGTGCTCAACCTCGACCTTACTCGGCAGGTCACGAAGTACGGCTTGCACTTCGCCCCTGACCCCAGCAGTCAGCAGAGCTGCAGCATCGGCGGCAACGTGGCCAATAACTCGGGTGGGCCGCATTGCCTCAGCGACGGGGTCACGGCTGCGCACATCCTCGCGCTCGAAGTCGTGCTCAGCGACGGGTCCGTCGTGCATCTCGGCGGCGAGCAGCCGGAGCCAGACGGGCTCGATCTGCGCGGTGCGTTCGTGGGGAGCGAGGGCATGTTCGGCATCGCCACCAAGGTGTGCGTGCGCCTGACACAGAACGCGCCGGCGGTGCGCACGATGCTGATGGACTTCGAAACGGTCGAGGCCGGCGCGCAGACGGTGAGTGCGATCATCGCCGATGGAATGGTGCCCGCCGCGCTGGAGATGATGGACCAGCTGTGCGTGCGGGCAGTCGAGGAGTACATCCATGCCGGGCTGCCGATCGAGGCCGCCGCTGTACTGCTGGTGGAAGTTGCCGGCCTGCCGCACGGTCTGGAGGCCGACGTCGCTCGCATCGTGGAGATCGGGAAGGCACACGGTGCGGGCACAGTTCGCATCGCGCAGGACGAGGCCGAACGGGCGTTGCTGTGGAAGGGACGCAAGACGGCGTTTGGCGCCATCGCGCGCATCAAGCCCAACTACTACCTGCACGACACGGTGGTCCCGCGACGGATGCTGCCGGAAGTGCTGCGCAAGGTGTACGAGATCACCGCTCGCCACGACCTGTTGGTGATGAACGTCTTTCACGCGGGCGATGGCAATCTGCACCCGTTGCTGGTTTTCGACAAGAGCGAGCCGGGCGTGATGGAACGCGTGCACGCAGCCGGCGAAGAGATCGTGCGTGCCTCCGTCGAAGCCGGGGGAGTGCTGAGCGGCGAGCACGGCATCGGCCTGGAGAAGCGCGACTTCATGCCGCTGATGTTCGCACCCGCCGACCTGGCAGCGCAGGCTGCGATGCGCCGTGCGTTCGACCCGCTGGGGCTGGCCAACCCGTTCAAGGTGTTGCCGTCAGCCGCCGCCTGCGGCGATGTGCAGCACGTCCCGGACGGGGCGTGGGTGTGATCGACCTGTCAGCGTTCGCCGACGAGGTGGGAACGGACGGTCCGGTCACCGTCAGCGGCCTCGGAACACGTGGTGGTGCGGTGGTCGGCGTGAAGTGCGTCCACCCACCTACCGGCATCGAGTGGATGCAGCCAGACGAGATGATCGTGTGCTGCGGCGCGGGCACACCGATCGACGAGTTGGTGGCGGCGCTGGCGGCGCACGGCCAGACCGTCGCGTTACCGTTGGGCGGCACCGTCGGGGGAGCACTGGCAGTCGGCCGCAGCGACCATCGTCGGCTCGGCTACGGGCCTGTGCGCGACACCCTGCTGCAAGCTCGATATGTCTCGGCGGCAGGTGAAGTGGTGAAGGCCGGGGGACCGACCGTGAAGAATGTCAGCGGTTTCGACCTGTGCCGGTTGCTGGTCGGGTCGCGCGGCACACTCGGCTTCCTTGGCGAGGTCATCGTGCGCACACGTCCGCTGGCACAGCACTCGCAGTGGTTCACCTGCGCGACCGCCGATCCGTTCGATGTGTTCACGCGGCTCTACAAGCCGATCAGCGTGCTGTGGAACGGGTCGGCAGTGTTCGCGCTGTTGGAGGGGCACTCGGCCGATGTTGCCGAACAGGCAACGAGTTGTGCGATGACAGTCTGCGCCGGCCCGCCTGCGCTGCCGACCGGTAGCCGCCGCAGCGTCAAGCCGTTGGACGTGTCGTTGGACGTGTCGTTGGACGTGTCGTTGGACGTGCTGTCGCAGACGGGCGACTTCGTCGCCGAGGTCGGTGTCGGAATCGTCCACCACGCGCTGCCGTGTGCCGGCGAGCATGTTGGTGAGCGGGAGATCGCGCTGACGGCCGCCATCAAGCACCAGTTCGACCCGGCCGGTCGGCTCAATCCTGGCGTGCATGCCTGACGACCTGCCGTTCGTGGTCCGGCCGCCGGGCGATGCTCGAGTGGCCGCCGAGGCGGCATCGATGGCGGCGGCGCACTGGGGATTGCCGTCCCCGCGCCACCTGCGCACCGGCATGAATGCGCTGTACCTTGCCGGCGAAGATGTGATCTTGAGGGTCTCGCACACCACGGCGCCGCCTGCGCAGGCCGCGTGGTTGATGGAGCAGCTGGAACTTCGGGGTATCCGAGTCCCGAGGTTGCTGTACACAGCGCCGGTCACGATCGGAGATCTGGCCGTCTTCGCGATCGGACGGATAGAGCCTGACGGTGACGTCGACTGGGTGGCGGTGGGCGAGCAGATTCGGCGAGTGCATGAGTGGCCGGTGGGAGAAGTCCGTGGCAATTACCCGTTGCCACGTGGCGACGACTTTCCGTGGTGGAACACAGCCGCCGTGCTTGCCGATGTCGATGACCTGCTGGACGATGCTGCTCGTGCAGGACTGACCGACGCGATCCTGGAGCATGGCGACTGGCGCTCGCGAGTGACAGCCCGGGTGGTGTGTCATGGCGACGTGCACCCCGGCAACATCATCCAGTCGCCCGATGGCCCTGTGCTGCTCGACTGGGACCTGTCGTGTCATGGTCCGGCCGCGTGGGACCACGCAATGTTGATGACATGGTCGCAGGTGTGGGGCGGCGACCCGAGCGCATACGAGCGATTCGTAGCGGGCTATGGCCAGTCACTGCGCGAAGACTCGTTGGCGCAGTCGTTGGCGGTGATGCGCAACGTGACCGCAACGCTGATGCGTCTGAAGGCTGGCCGAAGCAATCCGGCAGCCGCAGCGGAGGCGCAGCGCCGCCTGCGGTACTGGCGAGGCGACCCGTCGGCGCCCGCCTGGAGCGCTCAGTAAGTTGTTGCGATGAAACTACGACCGACCGTGGAGATCGCCCCCGGAGTCGTCGTCATGACCAGTTCCAAGTACGACACGACCACCACGATCGTTCGGCGGGGGAGCAGCGTGCTGCTCATCGATCCGGCCTGGACGACCGCCGAGCTCGACGGCATCGTCGTCTGGCTGAGCGAGCATGACTGCAGGGTGACGTCGGGCTTCGCAACTCACGCTCACCACGATCACATGCTCTGGCATCAAGATTTCGGCGAGGCGCCACGCTGGGCCTCAGCCAAGTCGGCGGAGATGGCCCTGGAGTGGCGGGAGGAACTTGTCGCAATGCTTGACCCATATCCGCGCGAGTGGCCCAACCCACTCGACGGGATCCATGCCCTGCCCGGCTCCACGATTCCCTCCGCGTTCGGTAGCGAGGGCGACGAAACGGTCGAGTTGGTGGTCCACGACGGACACGCTCCCGGTAACACGGTGGTCCTGCTGGCTGAACGAGGCGTGCTCCTGGCGGGTGACATGCTCAGCGCCGTCGAGCTGCCCCTGCCGTTCAGTCCCGACAACCTCCCCGTGTACCTCGACGCACTCGACCGGCTGGCGCCGGTCGTGCGCCGGGCGAAGGTGCTGGTACCCGGGCACAGGCACCCAACCTACAACCCGCTCGCCAGGCTCGACGCCGATCGCCACTATCTCACTGCGGTGATCGCAGGCCGCGACCCGGACGACCACCGCCGCGGGTTCAAGGGGATGGGCGAGGCACACGCGAAGATCGTCGAACTTGCCGCCGCAATGCAGGGCTGAGCTGCTAATTCGGCTGGCAGGTGGGGCAGAAGTAGCAGGCGCGGCCGCCCAGTGTCACCGTCTGTACGGCGGTGCCGCAACGTAGGCAGATGTCGCGGTGATACACGTAAGTGTTGGCGCCACGCCGGGCTCGACCTTTCGCCACAGGGAACTCCTGGCGATCGATCGTGACGATCCGGTTGTCCTTCACGCCCTGTTTGAGCATGGAGCTGATGGTCAACCACAGCGCCAGGAGCTCATCGGTGCTACAGCTACAACCAGGACGAGACGGGTGGATGCCGTTCACGAACAGCGCCTCCGCTCGGTAAACGTTGCCGACGCCGGCCAGCACCTTCTGATCCAGCAGCAGTGCCCCGATCGGCTGGGCGCTCTTCTGGATGCGGGCCACGAACAGGTCCGGCTTGGCGCCGCGCCGCAGTGGGTCCGGACCGAGTCGGGCGATGATCGCGTCGCGATCGTCGGCACTGCCGATGCTGCAGTCGGTCGGCCCGGCCAGGTCGATGGTGCCACGGTCCGTCGACATCCGCATGCGGACCTGACCCTGGACGTCGGGAACCTGCTCACCGACCGTTACTCGGAACTTGCCGAACAGTCCGAGGTGCACATGGCCGACCAGACCATTTTGCCACCAGTAGAAAAGATGCTTTCCGACAGGCTCGATACGGTCGAGCACCACTCCGTCGACCAGGGCTGCATCGCTCTCGAAGCGGCCTTGCGGCGAGGACACTCTCACCTGCCCGCCAGTCAGAATTGGCGAGTGGTCCTTGGCAATTCGGTGGATCGTGTGGCCTTCGGGCATGGGTCATGACGCTACGGTGGGCAGGCCGTGAAGTTTCACATCGACGACACCGACTTGGGCACCTGCGTCAGCTGCGGGCTCTGCCTTCCGCACTGCCCCACGTTTCGCGTCACCGGCGAAGAGGCGCTCTCGCCACGTGGGCGAATTGCGGCGATCCGTGCGGTACACGTCGACGATGCACCTGTCACTGCTGAGTTCGTGTCGTTCATGGAGACCTGTGTGCAGTGCCGCGGTTGCGAGCCGGCGTGTCCGTCGGGCGTGCCGTACGGTCGGCTGCAGGAAGGTGTCCGCGAAACCCTCGCCCAACAGCACCGCATCACTCCACGATGGCAACGCATGGGCTTCGCTGTTCTGCCGAAGCACCGGCTACTGCTCGCAGGTTCCTCGCTGCTGGCTTTCGCTCAACGACTTCACTTAGTGCCCAAACGGGCGGGCTTACCCACGCTGCCACTTCGCCGCTCTCGGCCGGTGGTAGCCACTGGCAGAGATGTCTGGCTCTTCACCGGGTGCGTGATGGACGCGTGGTTGCGCGACACCCACCACAGCACGGCAAAGGTTCTG
>JBBQMG010000079.1:0-19017 GCA_038328705.1 Acidimicrobiales bacterium
GCGTATCGCATCGGTGTCGCTGAGCACCGAAATCGTCTCTTCGAGGCTGGCCAGATCGTCGGTACTGATGAGCACGATCGCCGGCCGGCCATTGCGGGTGACGACCACGCGTTCATGTTCGTTCTCGACACGGTCGACGTACTCGGAGAAACGATCCTTTACCGTTCGAAGCGCTTCGGTGGTCATGGCTACAATTGTGCCACGGCAGTCGCCGCCGGGCAACCCTCCTCCCAGCAACGCCATTTGCAGCTTGGTGTCGTCGCCGGATTCGAAAGCCGCGCAGAACAGGCAGCACAGCACGACGCTCTGTGAATGAGCGGCCAACCTTGTCGACTTTGGCGCCGTTCGTTGCCCACGGCAGCTGCGTTGCTCCCGGGTTGCTCCCGCTGTTGGGCCGGCCACTGGAACCAAAACATCTCATGACCAGGTACGACGTGAAGATCAGCACCCTGATCTGCGAATCCCTCCCGTTCCGCCAAGGGTGTTCGTGGACGTTCACCGAAGTGAGTGGGCGCTGCAATGCGCCGGTTGTGTGCGGTTCAGCGTTGGGACGGGAAGGCGCGGTCCGTGCCGCCCCGACCCGGCGGTACAAAGCGGCAAGGGACTCTCGCTTCGACCGGAGGGGTCTGCTGCTTTCAGGTGCAGAAGGCTGACGCAGGCCATGCCGTCTGGCGCACCGTACTGTTTGGTGTCGTGCGATGCCCACACAGGCCTTGCTGTTCGGAGTCGCGTATGAGCGTGGGAGTCTTCGTCGAACACCACGTCCGGCCCGTTGCCGCGACGCGGTGCACGGTATCTGGGACGAGATTCTTCGCCCCGCCATCACGGCGAACGCTGCCCACGACGCGTACGCCTACCTGTACGACGTGGACATCCAGATGTGATCCGCCGCTGCCGGATGTAGCGCGGATCTCGCCCATCGGGATCCGGCGTTGAGCAGGTCGTAGAGCAAGCCACATCACTCAGCCGGCAGACTTCTCACGCGATCGCGCGCGTAGTCGCGTTGGCTCCACGCAACTGACCGCGCGGTCGCGTGTTTGGAAGAACAGATCGGACAGCCCGATCATCGCTGGGGCATGCCACGCGAAAACTCGGTCAAGCCGATCAGCCGGTGACGGTGACTCCGCCGACGAGAGTCGGCTGAAGCCCGACCTAGGGATTTCATTGGTTCGCCTCGTTGGGCTTGCGCCTGCGAACAGTGGCGCAGATACTTCTTGCACAGTCGTGGGGCGATGGAGGACGGAATGCCGATGAGACGGAAGACCTGCACCACGCGAACCATCGCCACGCCACGCTCGATACGAGTGGCAGTGCTGGCGGCCGTCGTCGGTCTCGTCGTGCCGTACGGATCAACGACCGCCCACTCCTCGCCGCCCGTCGCAGAGATCAGCTACTTCCTGCACGTCCGCAAGCCTGCCCGGGTGTGCGCAGGCTCGCAGCTGAAGCTCGCGGCGAGCCTGCAGCGGGAGATCTCCCAGCCGCTGCCATGGGGCGGGATGATGAACGCAATGGACTCGGTGGGAGTCACAGCAAAGGTTGCGGACCCGGGCGTGCTGGGCCCGGCGGAGTCCCTTGAGGTGACCGGCTGGGACCAATCATCGCCACCGGAGGCCGTGTTCACCTTCGCTGCCAAGAAGCCCGGGCTGACAACCATCACGTTCGACGCCGACATCGCCCACATGAGCGAAGTGGCGGGCGAGGTCCACTGGCCCGGAGTGCTGACCGTCGCTCCGGTCACTCGTGAGGTGCGGGTCGTGAACTGCCACTACAAGGTGCTCGTCGCATCCACCTGGGACTTCCCGGAATCCCAACTGACCCTGACGTCCATCTTCCTCGGCGCGGAGTTGCGCTTCAACGGCGACGAGCTCGCAGCCGGCGCCTCGGCGACCGCGGCGGTGACCTGGGGGACCAACAAGAGAGTCTCCGGCCCGTGCTCCTTCACACAGACGATCGATCCGAGCACCGCCAGCCTGTCGGGCGAGATCGACGAGTCCGGCATTGTGCGCATCAAGGTCACGTGGTCCAGTTCGACCGCCCACAACGTCTCGTCGTGCCCGTCAGCAGGGAGTTCGGCACCGGTCACTCCGACTCCCGACCCGATCACAATCGAGATGGCCCCGGGAGCGTCCGTCAAGAACTGGTCGGCGACCCAGACGCTCGGCTTCCTCGGGCGGTCCCAAGCAGGCTGGGCCGACTACGAGATCTTCGTCGTGACGGACGAGAAATGATGCGCACCTGTGCTTCCGCGTACCGCGCGGCGACGGTCACCGCCGCCATGTTCTGCATGTTCGCCGCGGGTTGCGCGTCGTCGGACCCGTCCGGCTCGGCGAGCTCGGAGGTGACGCCCGGGTCGAACGCGGTCGCAACGACCGACTCCGACACCACGCCTGGCTCCGGCAGTGCCATCGCGTTCGGACCGGGTTCGTTCGACATGCCCGATCCTGCCACCGCGCTGGACGCGCTCGCCGGCTACACCGCAACTACCACGATCACGTTCGACGGGACCAGAGACGGCCAACCGTTTCAGTTCTCGCAGACCAGCGTCCTGCACAGGAACGCCGGACTGCGGGCGCGGTTCCTCACCGTGCAGGCGCCCGACGCGAGTGCGCCGGCGGTGTTCTCGGCGCGGCTCGGTGACGGGCTGTACACCCTGGGACCCGATGGCGCCTGCGCAGCTGCGACAGCAGAGGCAACCGACGACTCGGGAACCAGCGACGAAGAGATCCCCGAGCCGGCACTCCTGCTGAGCGGCGTCATGGGCGCCGACCCGGCCGGGAACGACGTGGTGGACGGCGTCCCCGTCGACCACTACACGTTCGACGAGCGGGCGATGGGTTCATTGGACCCGGCAACGATCACCGGTGAACTGTGGGTCGCCACCACCGGCGGCCACCTGATGCGCTCCACGATGGTCAGCGAGGGCACCCTCTTCGCGTTGGGTGCAGGCGTGGAAGGGACGCTGACCGTCGACTATGCGCTGACGGACATCGACGCGCCGTTCGCCGCCGCGCTGCCGGCCGATTGCCCCCCGATGGTCGACGCACCGCTGCTGCCGGACGCGACGGACATCGATGCGCACCCCGGCTTCCTCGGCTACACCACCGCGACCTCACCGCAGGCAGCACTGGAGTTCTACCAGCAAGCGCTCCCGCCGCTGGGATGGGCGCCGGGGGCAGGCATGGCAATCGTGGCGGAGGGAGGCGGGCGGATCAACTTCGTCGCCTCGGGCTCGAAGCTCGCGATCATCGTCACCACTTCGGCGTCCGGAACGCAGGTCATCGTCCTGCAACAGTCGACCGCTCCCTGACTCGGTTACGCCGTGTGATCGCGCTTGCCCGCAATCGGACGTACTCGGCGAACTCGATCGTGTTCTTCGAGGGTGATGACTCCAATCGTGTGTTCATCGTCCGCTCCGGTCTCGTGAAGCTGCATCTGACGATCGACGGCCGTGAGATCCTCCTCGACGTGCTCGGGCCAGGTGACGTGTCGGCGAGCTCTCGGCACTCGACGCACGGACTCGCGGTTCCACCGCGATAGCCGCGACCAGGGCGGATTAATTGGTGATCCGCGCTGCAGCGTTTCTGGAGTTCGTTTCACACGACTCGGAGGCGATGCTCGAACTGATCCGCTCGATCGCTGATCGCCTACGAGGTGCATCGCGTCGACAGGTGGAGAGCGGGGCGCTCGATGCGACGGGGCGGGTCTGTCGCCGCCTCGCCGAGATGATGGATCGGTTCGGCGAACGATGCGGGACGACGGTCGTGATCCGTACCCGTTGACCCAGAACGACATCGCCGCATGGGCCGGCCTGACACTCGAAGCCATCGTGAAGACCCTGCGGACCCTGCGCCGACTGGCTGGGTGCGCACCACACTGCGGCTACGGTCGGCTGGCGTGATGGGGCGAGTGAGCAGCGGAGCCGATGGGCGCAACCCGACGGTCGGTGTGCTGTGGGCGATTGCAACGGCAACGGCGTACTCGCTGTCCTCGGTCGTCGGCAAGGATCTCCTCGGCAAGTTCGGTGCGGAGTCCGTGCTGTTCTGGCGCTTCGGTGTGGCCTCGGCGATGGTGTGGCCGGTGTTGCTCATCTGGCGGGGGCGGGGCGGACCCGACCCGTTCACGGTGCCATGGAGCCGCGCGCTGTTCGTCGGGGTGATGTTCGGATTGATGGTCTACACCGGGTTCTTGTCGCTGCAGTACCTCGACGTCTCGATGTACATCGTGCTCGTCTACCTGTATCCCGTGTTGGTGGTCGTGGCAATGTCGCTGATGGGTCACCACGTCTCGGGGCAGACATGGGTAGCGCTTGCGGTGGTGATGGTGGGCGTCGTGCTCACCGTGCCCGAGCTGTTCGGCGGGGTTGGCGATGTGAGCGCATTGGGTGTGGCACTGGTGCTGCTGCAGGCGTGCCTGATGGCGGCGTTCATGATCGTCAGCAGCCGGCTGCTCCCGGGACACATCAACGGTGTCGTGTCAGCCGCGTGGACAGTGCTCGGGGCCACGTTGGCGATGACGCCGTTGGCGCTGGGCGGTGGCCTCGTCGTGCCACATGGTGCGTCGATGATCGCCAAGGTGCTGCTGTTCGCGCTGGTGCCAACGTTGCTGTCGAGCGTGTTCTTCTATCGGGCGCTTCGGCACCTGCCGCCGGGTCTGATGGCGATGATCATGACCGTGGAAGTCGCCATGGCCATCTTCTTGTCCGTGCTGTTCCTGGGCGAGACAGTCAGCGGAATGCAACTGCTCGGGGCAGCGGTGGTGATCGGCGGGGTGCTGCTGGCGCAGGCGGCCAGTGTGCGCGAAGCCCGTCAGCGGCCGGAGATGGACGACGCCTGGGTGGCGACGCCGGGGGTGTGACGGCTCAGCCGCGGTCTTCCAGTAGGTCCCAGCGGTTGCATGCAGGTCGCGCGATTGTCGAGCGCAGCTTCTGGCCCCCAATGCAAGTGAGCGTGACCGGGGTGCGCTGCTCGTTCGTACGGCCGCCGGGCATGGTGTTTCCTCTACCGCAGAGAGGGGTAACGGCCGAGCAGTCGAGCGTCGAAGTGGTAGGTGGACAGCGCCTCCACGGCCATGGAGTGGATCAGGAACTGATCCTCGAGCTTCACTCCCTGGCCGCTCACAGGGTCACCCACGTAGCTCTCGACGCACAGCACCATTCCCGGTTCGATCTCGCCGGCGAGCGGGTACACGCCCTCGCCGATGCGGGGAATGTTCGGATGGCCGCCGAGTAGGCCGAGCCCGTGCGCGAGTTGGTAGTAGCCGTGGTCGCGATAGGCCTGCGGTACCGGGTAGGCGTTGCGGGCGAAATCTTCGAACGAGGTACCCGCCGCCAGGTTGGCGGCGTTGTGCTGCAACTGTTCCAGGGCAATCCGATACAGCTTCTGCTGAATCGGAGTCGGCGACCCGTCGCCGCACAGGAAGGTGCGAGAGAAGTCGACGCCGTAGTTCATGTAGCCGATGGCGTCGGTATCGAGACAGACGAGGTCGCCTGCGGCCAGGACGTGATCCGACGACTCCTGGAAGTAGGGGAACGTGCGCACACCGCTCTGCAACAGCCGAGCCACGACGTACTCCCCATCGCGTGCGATGAGCCCTCGATGGAACTCGGCCCACACCTCGTTCTCCGTCGCCCCGGGAGCGATGCACGCCTCCAGTTCACGCGTGGCATCCTCCACTCGTTGGACCGCGTGACGCATCACTTCGATCTCCAACGGCTGCTTGATCATGCCCGCCAACTGAAAGATGCCGGTGGCATCAAGCAGACGGATGCCACGGGCCCGCAGCGCATCGGTGACCGGGAAGTCGAGCCGCTCGACAGCGAGCGCCATCGAGTCGTCCCCCAGGTGCCTCCGGCAGTCGCCGGCGATCTCGTCGGCGAACGCTTCGACGTTCTCGCGCCACAGCTGGGTCTTCTTCGCCGAGAGACCGGGCGTCACGCGCACCTCGTCGATCGTGGGCAGGCCGACCGGCAAGTGCTCGCAACCGCCCCACTCGTACAGCACGGTAGGGCCGTCAGAAAAGTGCAGCGCCATCCGATCCGGGCCAGTCATGCCGTGCACCGTCATGTTGCGCGACCCGGTCGTGTACAGGACGTTGACCGGGTCGGCGGTCAGCACGGCCGACACGCCAAGCTCCCGCATCACCGACGTCAGCCGGTCCCGCCTTTGCATGAACAGCTCGTGCGAGCTCACCACAGACATCTGTCGGACCCTATCGCCCGAGTTCGCCTGCGATGATGGCGTGCATGACCTCTCGTGTGACGGTGCTCGATGGCGGTATGGGTCGCGAACTGCTGCGGATCGGTGCGCCGTTCCGTCAGCCGGAGTGGTCGGCGCTGGCGCTCACGGAGAGCCCGCAGCACGTGGTGCAGGCGCACCGCAACTTCATCGACGCCGGTGCGCAGGTGATCACGACCAACAGCTATGCGCTCGTGCCATTCCACATCGGCGAGGAGCGGTTCGCCGCCGAGGCGCACACCTTGGCAGAGCTTGCGGGCACGCTCGCTCGCGAGGCCGCCGGCTCCGCATCGCACCCAGTACGTGTCGCCGGGTCGCTGCCCCCGCTGTTCGGCAGCTACCGGCCCGACCTGTTCGACGCGTCGGAAGCCGCGCGCATCATCGATCCGTTGATCGCCGGTCTCGCCGCGCACGTCGACATCTGGCTCGGCGAGACGCTCTCCTCGATCGGCGAGGCGGCCACCGTGCGCCAGGCCCTCGATCGTGCAGGCCTTTTCAAACAGCCGCTGTGGATCTCCTACTCGTTGAACGAGCACGGCGCGCTGCGCTCCGGCGAGCCCGTCGCCGACGCGGTCGCGACCGCTATCGACATCGGTGCCACGACGATCCTGTTCAACTGCTGCGCAGCAGAGAGCATCACCACCGCGATCGACATTGCGGTCGCGACTGCGAACGGCGCTGCAGCAATCGGCGGGTATGCGAACCGTTTCGTCACCGAGCACACCGAACCGGGCGAGGCCAACGCCCAGATCTCGGCCTTCCGCGACGACCTCGACCCGGAGAGCTACGGCGAGTTCATCACCCGCTGGCTCGATGCGGGTGCCACCGTCGTTGGCGGCTGCTGCGGCATGGAACCCGCCCACATCGCCCAGATCGCGACGATCGTCGATGCGCGCTGAGCGAGCAAGAACTCAGGCGGACTGCAACTGCTCGAACAGGTCGGCCGGGTACGGCGACTTGTAGGCACGAACGCCACGGCTGGCGCGGATCTCATCGGCCGAGCGGTCCCAGATCTGCTCCCAGGGAAAGCCGAGCATGGGCGGCGTCTCGCGACCATGCACGTAGGCAGACAGGATCGTGTCGAAGATCAGCGTCACCCCCATCGGTTGCGTAAGAGAGACCTTGGTGGCCACGGTGGCGAGGAACATCGACGAGTAGTGATGCCCGAACTGCGCCATCTGGAAGCCGGAGATCGCGATCTCGTGGAGCACCGTTTTGCGATAGCCGGCGAGCAGGTGCCACAGGTCGTGGCACTGCAGGATGCGGGCGTTGAGGTAGTCGAGCGGGGCAGGCAGGCCGGCAAGGCCGAGCGCGTTGCGGTCGAGCACCTCCAGATCGAAGTTGTTGTCGACGATCAGGTGGTGCAGGTCGCCACCCAGCGAACCCTTCGGGCAGCGCGCCAACGCCGGCAACGTGAACTGCACCGGGAAGCCGTCGGCTGCAGCAGCCGCGACACCTGGGTAACAGGCCACCGACGCCGACCCGGGAGCGTCGTCGGCATGTGGGGCCGAAGTGACGCGGTACTGCGAGTGCGAGCTGGCCTTGTGAAGAAAATGCGCGTCACTTCGGACGCGAGGCGCCGTGTTACCCGGCGGCGAGCGTGCCGGCGAAGATCTGCCAGGCCAGCGCCGACTTGGCAACCAGGCTGAGCACGATGTAGATGCGCTCGCCGTGCAGGTAGTTGGCCCACTTGCCCTTGGCCTTGTACTGCTTCCACTGCACGAGCGCAAAGCAGTTGAACAACAGGAACAGCGAAATCACGATGCCGTACACGAAGCCCGGTGTCGTCGATTCGGCGGGGCCCTTGGGGGAGGCTAGGTTGATTGCCGTCACGATCCAGGGAACTGCCCCTGCGATGCACCCGAAGATGAACGGCAGCATGTCGCCGTCACCGGGGGTGGTGTACCGCTCTTGGAGCCACCCGAAAAGGATCATGCACACGTTCGCCGTGAAGATGCCGATCAGTGCGATGTAGTCGGCCGTCCCGTTGAGCTGGAGAATTACCACGATCATCAGCGACGAGGAGATCGAGTACTCCACCCATCGAAAGACGTTCTGGTTCTTCTTCAGCCCCGCCGTGTAGCGCGGGAAACCGAACGGTGAAATCACGAGGAAGTGAAAGAACGCGGACAGTGCCAAGAACGCCGCCACCATGTAGCTGATGTTGAGGCCGAACAGGTCGATCGGAGCCGAGAACGAGTTCGTCCCAGGGGCCTCGGTGAGGTAGGTCGCGCGAACCGGTAACGAGACACTGTTCGAGAGGAGAAGGATCCCGATCAACGACGCAAGGTGCAGTAACCCAGCCCCGAGGTTGAGGCGTCGAAGCTTGCCAATTTCGCTGTCCATGAGAACCTCCCGGTTGCGGACCCTACCGCAGCAGGAGATCATCACCGGAACGATCGTGACGTGCCAACTCGTTCTCGGTACTCATCGTCGCCAACCTCCCCGATGGACCTTCGCCTCTGGCATCCGAGTTCCACGAAGCGCCATGATGCAACCGATGAACCTTGCTCCTCTTTCTCGCGTCGTCATTCACGGCCACGAAGTGCGGTATCGGCGCAGCGGCAGCGGGCCGGCGGTGCTGTTGATTCATGGGCTGGCAGGCAGTTCGCTCACGTGGCGAGCGGTTCATGAGCAACTGGCACTGACATACGATGTCATCGCCCCCGACTTGCTCGGTCACGGCGAGTCGGCGAAACCATTGGGCGACTACTCGCTCGGCGCGTTCGCCAGCGGTCTGCGCGACTTCCTTGCAGCCATCGACGTCCCGAGTGCCACCATCGTCGGCCACTCGTTCGGCGGCGGAGTGGCGATGCAGCTCGCATACCAACACCCCGAACTGTGCGACCGGTTGGTGCTGGTGGGCAGCGGCGGCCTGGGCCGCGAGGTGAGTTGGTTGCTACGCGTGGTCACCCTGCCTGGCGCAGAGCACCTGATGCCGCTGATCTTCCCGCGCCTGGTAGCCGACCGGGGTAACGATCTGGGCCGCCTGCTCGGTCGGCTCGGCTTCAGCGCGCCGCGGCTGGGCGAGATGTGGCGCTCGTACTCGTCCTTGGCCGGCACCGAGAACCGCAAGGCGTTCGTGCGCACGATCCGTGGGGTCATCGAACCAGGCGGCCAGACCGTCAACGCACTCGACCGCCTCTACATGGCGGCGCACCTGCCGACGCTGATCGTATGGGGCGAGCGCGACGACATCATTCCGGTCGCGCACGCGCACGCCGCACACGAGGCCATCCCCGGCAGCCGACTGTGCATACTCGAGGGCGTCGGCCACTTCCCACATGCGGAAGCGCCGGAGCGGTTCCTCGAGGTACTCACCGACTTTCTCGCGACCACCGAACCCGGCATCGCCGCCCCGGGCGGACTGCGCGAACTACTACACGTCGAGTAGCGCTCCGTGATTGCCCGCGTGCCAGGCCCGGGCGATGGATTCGACGTGGCGATGATCGGTGCCGCAGCAACCTCCCAACACGCGCAGCGCGGGCAGCACCCGGCGCAGTTGCACGTAGCGGGCAGAAAGGTCGACGGGATCACCGTCGTCCAACTCCACCATCTCGTCCAACTCGGCGTGGCTCAGTTCTGACGCGTTTGCGCGCAGACCGCCGATGCGCGACACCCATGCCGGCGAGTCCTCCAAGATGTGTGCGAAGTGGCTCGGGTGTGCGCAGTTGATCATGTAGTGGGTCGGATAGCCATCCGTCGCCGCATCGGTCGCAGCAATCGCTTCCCCCAGTGACATCCCCGACGGAAGCCGCCCATCGGTCTCGAGCGTGAACGACACCACGGCAGGTAGCCCTTCCGCTTTGGCTGCGTTGGTGATGCCCACCGCCTCCTCCACGTAGCCCATCGTCAGCGCGGTCACCACGTCAACTCCCGCAGCAGCCATCCGTGAGACCTGGAACGAGTGGTACGACTCGGCTTGCGCGGCATCCATCATCGTGTCGATGCGATAGCCGTCGCCGCGCGGGCCAACCGTCCCGCCGATGAGGAACGGCTGCTCACCTGTCCACCGGTTGCGGACGTCCGCCACAGCGGCGACCGATTGGTCGATCATCTGGCCCAGGGTTGCGAGGTCGTGCCCCAGGGTCGCGGCCCACTCGGGGTTCGCTCGCCAAGTGGGCGTCTCGAGAACGACCGCCGCTCCTACCGACAGCGCAATCGCGGCGTAGTACTCGTAGTACTCGACGAGCAGGTCGCGACCGTCGGGTGTCGCGGCCAGTGGGTACGCGGCGAACGCCGGTAGCTCGACTCCACGATGGAAGACGAGCCAGGTTTCGAGACCGGCGTCGGTGATGACCACCGTGTCGGTGATGGGCCATTGGGTGTTCTGTCGCTTGGTGTTCATGATGACTACAGAACCACATGCCGGTCTGCAACGTTTGGGGACTGTCTGAGGATGGTCTGAGGATCAGGAACGCCGCTGCTCGATCAGGTCGAGTGCGGTGTTCAGGGCCCGATCAATATCGAGTCGGCGCCCGTGAGCACTCCACTCCGAGTACAGGGTCGGGCCTACCCGTGCCTCCAACGCCGAGAGAAGGGCTTCCAACTGCGCCCACTCCGGCCCATAACTGGGCCGCAACAGCGGGTTCGTCGCCGCTGCTCCCAGGATGGCGGCGCTGCGATCTTCACCGATGGCCACCAGCACGCCCACCAGGTTCCGCAGACTGGTGACCGCGTGTACGAAGTTGCCATGGCGACTGAAGTCGCGTAGGCAGTTAGCGAAGACGTCGATTGCTTGAAGGTGCGCACCGGCGCGGGAGTACTCGGCAGCCAGCGACGACTGGGCCACTGACACGACGAACGGTGTGCCCGCACCACGGGCCAACGCAATCGCCTCCTGGTACGCCGCCACCGCCTCTTCAGCAGCGCCCGGCGTCGCGCTCAAGGCCTCGCCCCGTGTGTAGGCGACCCACGCGCGATCGGTCGGCGACAGCGTCGCCAGGTCGAGCGCCTCCAGTCGCTCGATGGCCGCCGAGGGTTCACCGGCGAACACCATCGCGAGTGCAACATCGACCGCAGCGATCGCGATCGAGTGCGCATCGCCCAGTTCGGTGCCCAACCGATGTAGCTCAGCCGCCCATTCGGCGACTGCAACGAGGTCACCCTCGTAGAGGCACACATCAGCGAGGATCTCGAACGCAGTCGCTCGCACCGCCGGATTGGCTGCCTGCGCGGCGACCATCGCCGCGGCGCGTGCCTCGCCGAGCTCGCCGCGATTCGCCGCCGCGCCCGCCACGCTCGCATGCGCGCCGAACAGTGCGGCCGCGTTCGGGGCACCCGCCAACAGCGCCCTGGCCCACTCAGCCGGTTCGTTCCAGAAGGTCGAGTAAGCAGCGAGGTGCAGTGAGCCACTGAGCTCTGCCGCCAGCGCTGGATCGTGCTGCTGCGCCCATCGATGCGCGGTACGGACCTCGGCCACAACGGCATCCAGTCGGCGGCGGCCCTCGGCCTCGGCTGGTGTGCGGATGAGGCGGTCGACCTCGCGAACCACCGAGGCGTAGTGCTCCGCGTGCCGTCGACGCACCGCCTCGCCGCCGCCCACTTCGTCCAACCAACCACCGGCTACCGCACGCACAGTGGACAGCATTCGATAGCGCGTCGTTGCGCCATCCGTATCCGCCACCAACAGCGATCGCTCGACCAGGCGCGCCAGCTGGAACGAAACGGAAGAGCCGCCCATCGCGACCTTGGGCGCGACCACATGCGCAACGACCGCGGCCGCATCGGCCGCGGTCATTGCGCCGACGAAGACGGACAGCTCGGTCAGGGTCTGGCGGTCATCGGGCTCGAGGAGCGCCGCCGACCACGCCGCCAACGATGCCAACGAGCGATGCCGGTGGGCCGGTGAGCGATGCGTGACCTGCAGTAGCGGCGCCCCGTCGGACAACGCGGCCTCCAACTCGCCGAACGTCATCGAACCCAAGCGGGCAGCCGCCATCTCGATCGTCAACGGCAACTGGTCGAGCCCGGCCAGTAGCGCGTCGATTCGTTCGAGGCCGATTGCCTGGGCGCTCCAGCCGGGCTGCACCGCACGCGCCCGAAGGCTGAACAGCTGCGACGCGTGCTCGCTGCTCAGCGGGCGAATCGCAATGACCGACTCGGCGCTCAGGCCCAGGCGGACCTGACTGGTGGCCACCACGCGCAACCTGCTGCCGAGACCCAGCACGCTGTCGAGAAAAGCGGCGACGTCGTCGACCACGTGCTCACAGTTGTCGAGCACGAGCAGCGCGTCGAGATTGGCAATTGGACGGATCGCCAGCTCGGGCCGGTCGTGATCGAGCACGATCGACATTGCCCGTGCGACGGTGGGCAGGACATGCTCGCCTGCGTGCAAAGCCGCCAGCTCGACGAGGTACACACCGTCGTCATACTCGCCGCCACTTCGCTTCGCCATTGCGCGTGCCAACGTCGATTTACCCACCCCGCCCGGCCCCGTGAGCGTCACCACTGGCGCGATGCGCAGCAGCTCGAGCAGCGCCGCGAACTCCTCGTCGCGGCCGATGAGCCCGTCGGTCGCAACTGCGCGAGCTGCTGGCGTCGGTTCCCCCATCATCGGGGCGACGAACCGATAGCCGTGACCGGGCACGTTCTTGATGATCTGCTGCCGACGTCCGTCGTCACCAACGGCGCGCCGCACCTCCTTGACGCGGGTGGTGACGTTCGCCTCCGACAAGAACCGGTGACCCCACACCCCGTCGAGCAGATCCGCCTTCGAGACCACCTCGGCGGCCCGCTGCAGCAGCACGACCAACAGCTCGAAGGCCTGCGGTTCGAGATGGATCAGTTGGCCGGCACGACGCAACTCGCGCCGGCCGACGTCGACCTCGCAGTCCACGAACCGGTACATCGCGCCGGGTTTTGCGGAGATGCTCAGACAGTTCGGCCGAGGAAGCTGAGCATCTTGGTCTGTGCGTCGGCGCCCGGCGCAGGCTTGACGGCCGCGGCCATCATCCCCGGCATACGAAGCACTTCCTCGGGGAGCGCCTTCCATGTCACCAGCGTGTGCTTCACGAGGGCCACGTCGAGCCGCTCATCGACCTTCGCCGTTCGAGCCATGTCCCACGTGTGCGGAACGAGGTCAGCAGCCATGAAGCCAACCAGCGTGTCGATGGTCATCGGACCGAAGCCCGGCCCGAACGGATCGTTGGCGATGGACTCCAGGACGTGTACATGATCGAGCACCTCCAACGTCTGATCGCGCAGCCTCATCCACGCGCCCAACGGGTCGGCCCCGAGCTTGGGCGTCGACTTCGGGCCCTTACCGGTGGCGGCGAAGCTCTTGATCATCGCCAGGTTTCCGGCAGCGTGTTCGTACACATCTTTTCCGGTCCAGCCGATGCACGGTGCCTTGCGTGAGAAGGCGGTCGGCTTGGCCATCTTCAGAACATGCTCGAAGCCAAAGACGGCGGATGTGTACAGACGGAGGTTGGCGCTCATGCACGAACGATACTTCAGTCCGTCAGCAACCGAAATCGTGGTCCGATTCCCTATGGGTACTTCGTAATCGTGCAGTAGAAGGTGTATCGACCATCCTTCACGAGATCGGGTACAGGCATGTTCACCCGACGTTCCTTGCGGTCGGGTTCGCTCGGCCCAAGCGGGCGGGCCGACGCCAGCTGGAAGCCCTGGGCGTTGATATCCGACTCGACGTAGGACAGATCGATGGACTGATGAAAACCCACTTTTGCAGCTCCAGGCAGCCGCGCCCACAGCTTTTGACGGATAGCGGTGTCCAGACCGGGCCACCGTTCGCCGGTGTCGGCGTCATCCCACTTCGCGTCGGTCAGCACTGCGTCGCCGTCGATCGTGAGACTCAGAATGATCTCGTCGTCACCGAGAAAGTCGGTGCCAGATTCGTCGTCGATGTACAGGCCCAGAGCATCATTGACCAACACGTACGACATCGGCGAGTACCAGCTCACGGTGAAGCCAACCTGGCTTTGGTCGCCGCGACCAACCGTGAAGAACATGGTTTCGTCACCGGTCGTGTTGGCCGTGAGCGTCAACTCAGAGTCGGCGCCACTGCCACCGTCGAGCACCTGCAACGAGGTGTCGAGCCGAACGAACTTACACTCCTGCCCCGTCGGGTTATGGGCGGTGAACTTCTCGTCGCGGGGTGTGCCGGCAAAGCTCGGGGGCGGAGTCGCTTTGAACCAGCACAGGTCATCGGCCCCGAGCGTTTGCCCGGCCGGAAAGCCCGACTCGACCTTGTCGTGCAGCTTGAGACGAATCGCCGTTGCTGCGCTCTCGCCGCGATGTTCGAGCAGCGTCGCCACCCGAGGTCCCGTCGCCCCGGTCCGTGTCCGCAGTGCGACGAAGAACGGCGTTCGGGTGATGTAGGTGCTGCCATCGGGGTCCACCCGCGTCTCGCGGTAGCCGTGACGAATCTCAGGCGACAGCTCACTGAGGTCGAGCTTGTCGATTCGTTCCAAAGGAAAGGTGAAGTCGTCCATCGAGAACAGCTCGTGCTCGACGTCGGCTGATGTGTGCACGGTGAACGTGCCAGGTCGGTCGATCCACAACCACTGGTAGCTGCCTTCGTGGGCGAATTGCAATGGCACGATTCGGACGGTGGTCGGCCATTCAGGTTGGCTGAGACCGAGAATCGACGCGAGCACTTCGACGGCATCGCTCGGCGTGCAGTGCGCGGAGTGCTGTTGAATCACGGCTTCGAGCGACCAATGGTCGCTTGCGTTGCGGATCGGCGTTCGCATGTGGTGCGTGACCAAACTTCGCCGCTGGTCGATGGGCTTCGCAACACACTGGTAGTCGAGGCGCTGACGCAGTCCACTGCCGAAGGTGACGTTCGTGTAGCCCGGATCGTGATCGGCAGGGTCGCCCGGCACGTGCATATACGTTCTCCAGCCGTCGTCGAGGCGATCGAACAACGCCGTCTCGGGCACCTCGAAGACGCTCGTCCACTCGTCGCTCACACAACCGCTATCGCCGCGCACATTGAGGTCACCCACCATGATCACATTGCGCCAGGCAGAAGGGGCTGACCCCACCAACGCATCGACCACACCCTTGATCTGGTCGAACTGCTTGATTCGCACGTCGCGATATTGATCCTCCGCCGCATACGAGGCCTGCATGTGGGTGAACACGATCGTGGTCACCTCAGCCGGTGCACCAACTTGCACGATGCCAAAGCCCTTGTTGCTCTTCGCGTCGTCGTCCGCGGACGCGGAGTAGAACCCAGTGAGCAACGTGTCGCCATTCGGCAGGGTCTGGAATGGCACGCTGCTGAACAGCATCAGACCTGAGTCCTCCAAGAGCCCTCCATCATCAATCTTCTGGTGAATGTGCGGCCAGTCGTTCGAGAGTCGTTGCAACAAGCGGTCGCGACCGTCCTCGTCGAATACTTCGTTGAACGCGATGACGTGCGGTCGGCGGTCGGGCGGCAGTGCCTCGATGGAGTCCGCCACCACGTCGGCTCGATCCGGGGCATCGTTCGTCGTGCCGGCTATCGCGTCCGCAATCCACGGCAACATCTGAACATTGAAGGTCATCAGCCGGAGGGCATGCATCAGAGCGTCTCGATTCTTTTCAGTGAGCTATTTGTTCACGGCCCACAGATAGTCGGGAGGACCCCGCCGATACATCTCATTGCTCCGACCTAGTGGTCTGTCTCTGAAATGGCAAGTACGCCCACGGCGCGTAGATCGGCCGCTTTCGCTCCCTGCAGATTCTGTGGCACACCACAGACGAACGTACTTTTGTGGTGTGCCACAGACGTTGAAGGACGAAGCGAGACCCGTGGAGACCGATAGACCTGCATGCTCTGTATGTGCGCTCCTGGCGGCCGCAACCAGAGCGCTCCTCAGCGGCACCGACGGTCGACGTCACCAATCTCGCGACCGACCAGTGCCCCGGCTCGGCTTCGTCCCATGGCCAGTACTCACCCAGGCTCGCCTTCGCGCAAGCCGCTGAACTGGGCTCCAACGTTCTTCGCCATCGCCAACGGCCTTGCCAGCGACCGCAGCGCAGGTTCACAGAGCTGACCCTTCGACGGCGCCGTGCCATCGCTACCAGGACGACTGAAACCGCCGAACCCTGACCACCGGTCACCATCGAACTCGGCGAACTGGTAGTCGTGAGCCGACACACCGCCGGGCGTCCGCTCACGACGTGGATCTCGACTGGTGTCCAGTCACTCGCGTTCGCTCGGACACGTTTTCAGAAGAGCATCATGCCGAACGGTACTTGTTTGGCGCCGGCGACATCGACGAGCCGGCGGTGTCGGCCGCCGATGCCACAATCTCCACCTGGCTTGGCTGCCCCCGTTCGCCAGTGGCGCTCCGGCGCCCGCACCCATCTGTGGCTACGTGTGCGGGTCGAGTATCTCGGCGTACACGGCGACGTACTGGTCGACCATCCGAGAGACATCGAATCGGTCGACCGCCACGGCCCGGATCATGTAGCGGTCGAGGCGATGAGCGACGTGGACGGCCTCAATCGCCTCGTCGACCGTCTGCACCAGGTAGCCGGTGATGCCATCGTCGATGAGTTCGGGCATCGACCCGCGGCGAGTGGCGATCACCGGAGTGCCGCAGGCCATCGCCTCGACCACGCTGTACCCGAAGGGTTCGTCGAAGTCGATCAGATGGAGCAAGGCGTGGGCGTTGCCGAGCACAGCGCTGCGTTCCGACGCCGTGACGGGGCCCAGGTAGCGGATGTCATCGGAGAGGTGCGGCTCCACCTCGGTTCGGAAGTAGTCGCGGTCCTGGATGATGCCGGCGATGTCGAGTGGGCGTCCGGTACGCCGCGCCACCTCGATGGCGTGCGCCGTGCCCTTGTCGGGGTGGATTCGCCCGAAGTACAGCAGGTGATCACCCGGTCCCGACGCCACGCCGAATGCGGCGGTGTCGATGCCGTGGTGGATCGTGGCGGCATAGTGGAGACGCGGATGCCGGTCGGAGTCACTGATGGCGACGTACTGGGTCGTGGCGTCGTAGCGCTCGTACACGGGAACGATCCGCTCGGACGAGAACCCGTGGATGGTGGTGACCACGGGTGTGTCGACGAGCTCGCTGTAGGTGAGCGGGAGGAAGTCGAATCCGTTGTGGATGATGTCGAAGTCGGCTGCGCGTTCGAACGCCGAGGCGACGTGGAGGCACTCGGCAACTTTTGGCTCGATGCCCGGATCGTCCGACCAACCGCCAGGCGCAGTGGCATGCAGGGTGGCGGTCGTGAGCGAGTCGGCCGTCGCGAACAACGTGACGTCGTGGCCGGCGGCGACGAGCCCGTCGGCCAGCAGGGAGGCGAACTGTTCCCAAGGGCCGTAGTGCCGCGGTGGGGTCCGCCAGGCAATGGGTGCGAGCACCGCGACTCGGAACTCGGAGCTGGAGGCGGCGCCGTGATGACGAGCGGGAATGATCGCAGCGTACCGACGCCAGTTTGGTTCGCGAACGTGGCGGGTACCTTGATCTCACGTCCTCGGACGAGTGCGCCTCGCCTGGGCTGGACGGCCACTGCAGTGCTGTCGCCCTCCGCAGGCTCGACGCCTCGACTGAGCTGAACAAGGAGTTCTGCCGTGCACACCGCTGCCCCGGTCTCGTCTGATGAAATCGGAGCGACCCGAGTCCGATCCTTCGGGATCCTGTCGACCTTCCCGCCCACGTCGTGCGGGATTGCCACGTTCTCCGCCGCGCTCGCCGCAGGCCTGATCGGCGATGGGGCGTCGGTCAACGTCGTGCGATGTGGGCCAGCGCCCGACATCGAGGACGTCCTCGTCGTGGGGTCGCTCGACGATTCCACCGACGTCGGCCACCGCCGGGCAATCGATGCACTGAACCTCAACGACCTCGTCATCGTCCAACACGAGTACGGCCTGTACGACGGCGCCGACGGCGAGTCCGTGATCGACGTGATCGCCTCGATCACGGCCCCAGTGGTGGTCGTCGCCCACACGGTGTTGACCGCGCCGACAACGAACCAGCGACGGGTACTCGTCGAGGTGTGCCACCACGCTGAGGCGATCGTCGTCATGACCGAGACAGCGCGTCAGCGATTGCTGTACGGCTTCGACGTCGAGCGATCGAAGGTTCACCTGATCCCGCACGGCGCTGCGACACCGCTCGCTGCACCGTCAGTGTCGCAACGGCGACACGGAAGTCCGCCGCGACTGCTGACGTGGGGGCTCCTCGGGCCCGGCAAGGGCATCGAGTGGGCGATCGACGCGATGGCCGAACTCCGTGATGTCGACCCGCGTCCCGAGTACGTCATCGCCGGCGCGACCCACCCGAAGGTACGCGAACGACACGGTGAGGCCTATCGCGAGATGCTGGTCGAGCGCGCTTCGTCATCACCGGTGGACATCGTGTTCGACGATGCGTATCGGGACCTCATGTCGTTGACCGAGCTCATCCAGTCGGCCGATCTGGTCGTGCTGCCGTACGACTCGCGCGATCAGGTGACCTCGGGCGTGTTGGTCGACGCCGTGGCCGCTGGCCGCCCAGTGGTGTCGACGGCGTTTCCCCACGCGATCGAACTCCTCGCCAGCGGCGCCGGCATCGTCGTCCCCCAGCGCGACCCCGTCGCGTTGGGCCGAGCGATTCGCTCGGTGCTGACCGATCCCGGTCTCGCGGCCTCGATGGAGGCCGAGGCCCGCCGCCTCGCCCCGGGTCTGGCGTGGCCAGCGGTTGCTCGCCGCTACGCCGAACTCGCCGACGTGGTCGTGGCGTCTCGCCGACCGAGACCCTCATGACGCTGGCGTCGTTTGCACACGTGCTGTCGATGACCGACGGGATCGGGATGTTCGAACACGCCGACCACGCCG
>JBBQMG010000080.1:0-18704 GCA_038328705.1 Acidimicrobiales bacterium
AGTACACGGGCATCAGTGACGACGTCGTCCTGCAACGCAACGACGGCGTGCCGGCGTACAACCTGGCCGTCGTGGTCGACGACGCGTTGCAGGGTGTCACGCATGTCGTGCGCGGTGACGATCTGCTCAGCAGCACGCCGCGGCAACGTCTGCTGCAGCAGCTGTTGGGTTTCGACGAGCCGGTGTACGCGCACGTGCCGCTGGTGCTGGCTCCGGATGGCTCACGTCTCGCCAAGCGCCACGGCGCAGTCACGCTTGAAGATTTGGCCGCTCGAGGCATCGGACCCGCGCTCGTGATGTCACGCCTGGCGGGCAGCCTTGGACTGTGCGCGCCGGACGAGCCGGTGACTGCCGAGGACCTCGTTGCGCGCTTTCGGCTCGACACCGTGCCGCGCCAGCCGTGGTCGCTCGGCGCCGACGATCTCTGACACGATCGCTCCATGACCGACGACCCGCAACCCGACGACCTGCAACCGGACGACCTACAACAGATTCTCGGGTACCGAGGCGCCGTCGACGAGCAGGTCGGTGTGCGCAGCATTGGTCATGAGGTCCTGGTCGTGCCCTTCTGGACGTCGACGTTCTGCGCAACGGTGGTACGCGCTGCCGAAGCTGTTGGCGCGTTCGAGCCGCAGCCTCACGACCCGGTCCCCGGCCACGAGGTGTCGCTGGCACTGATCAGTCCGCGCCTGTTCGAGGCGGTGGAGATCGACCTCGGAGTGCGTATCTGGCCGCAGTTGCAGACGATCTGGCCGTACATCGACTACCGCGGGTTACGCGACGTGTTCGTCATTCGCTACGCAATGGGCGAGCAGGAACACCTGCGTATGCACCACGACATCGCCCAGGTCTCTGGCTCGGTGAAGCTGAACGAGGGCTACGACGGGGCGGTGCTCGACTTCCCGCGGCAGGATGTCACCAACGAGACCGCACGCGTCGGGGAACTGATCGCGTGGCCGTCGTTGGTCACCCATCCGCACCAGACGACGCCGCTGCGCAGCGGTGTGAAGTACGCGCTCACGATCTGGTTCGAGGTGCCGACTTTCTGAAGGACCCGATGGCTAGTCTGGAAGGCGCAACCGTCTTCTCTCCGCAGGGCTTCCCCCATGACCTCGACTCGCACCGCAATTGCCTGGCTCTGCGTGTCGGGCGCGCTCGTTTCTCTTTCGGCTTGCTCGCAAACCTCCAGCGCCGACTCGCCGGCAAGCTCGCAGACCGCTCCCGTCGAGGCCGCCGTCACGCCAGCGCCCACCACGCCGGCACCCACCACGGCGGCACCGTCCACGGAACCTCCCACCACTGAAGCCCCCACCACCGAAGCTCCCACCACTACCGCTGCGCCCATCACGACGGTGCCGTCCAACCTGGTGGTCGTGGGCCCGTCGGCGATACCCATCGTCGCTGTTGGAAAGAGCAACGGCGCCGACACGTTCGCGCTGCAAGATCGCCTCAATACGTTGGGCTTCTGGACCGGCTTGCCCGATGGGCAGTACGGGTTCGCCACGGTGCAGGCAGTGATGGCCTTCCAGAAGTACATCGGCTTGCCTGCCACCGGCAAGGTCGACGGCGCCACTGCCGAGTACCTGACCGCATTTGGCGACAAGGCCCACGGCATGGCCGACAGCGGCACGCTTGTCGAGGTCGACAAGGCGAAGCAGTTGCTGTTCATCGTGGTCGACGGTCAGACGCTGTTTGCGTTGAACACGTCCACCGGCAGTGGCATCCCGTACGAGGCCACCAACAAGAACGATCCCACCAAGATCGAAAAGGGTGATGCCGTGACGCCCGCCGGTTTGTACAAGGTCACACGCGAGCGTGCGGAAGGCTGGTGGGAGGGCGACCTCGGCAAGATCTATCGCCCGAAGTACTTCGTGGGCGGCATTGCCATCCACGGCATGACCAGCGTGCCCAACTACCCGGCGTCGCATGGCTGTGTTCGACTGAGCACGCAGGCCATGGACTTCGTCTGGGACAGCGGGCTGGTGCCTGTGGGCACTCCCGTCTGGGTACACGAGTAACCCCGTGTTGCCGCACATCGGTGCTGCAGCACCCTGGACCGACCCAGAGGTCGTGTCGCTTCGTCGGCTGCCGATGCACGTGCCGTTGCCGGTCGATGGCAAGGGTCGGCGTCGGCACAGCCTGAATGGCACGTGGCAGTTCCGGCTGTTCGAGTCTCCGGCAGCGGTGCCCGCAAGCGCACTCACCGGTGCGACCACTCGCTGGCAGCAGCTGGCTGTTCCCGGGAACTGGACCGTGCAGAACACCGGCGACCACCCGCACTACACCAACATCCAGATGCCCTTTCCGGGGCCGCCGCCGCGCCTGCCCGAGCACAATCCCACCGGCGTGTACCGGCGGCAGTTCCAGGTACCTGCCGCCTGGAAGGGCCATCAGCTGGTGCTCCACGTGGGTGGCGCGGAGAGCGTGCACGCGGTGTGGGTCAACGGCCAGTTCGCGGGCTACGGAACCGACAGTCGGCTGCCCAGCGAGTACGACATCACTGCACTCGCCAGACCTGGTGCCAACGAGGTCGCAATCGTCGTCGCTCGGTACAGCGCGCTCAGCTACGTCGAGGATCAGGACCAGTGGTGGATGGCCGGGTTGCACCGCGAGGTGTTCCTCGAGGCACGCAGTGCCGCACATCTCGCTGATGCTGTCTGCCATGGCGGCCTCTCCGTCGAGGACGGCGTTGGTTCGCTCTCGGTCACCACCTCCGTCGGGTGGGGCGACCACCCGCTGGCCGGCCACCGGGTGCGCGTCACGCTGCTGGGGCCCACGGGGCGCCAGGTCGGTAAGCCGTCGATCGTTCCCGTCCCGGCGAAGTTCGCCGCGCCGTATGTGTTCGAAGGCTTCATCACGCGCCATCAGCTGACGGTGCCGTCGGTGCAGCCTTGGTCGGCGGAGTCACCGACTCGTTATCAGGTGCAGGTCGAACTGCTCGCTGCCGACGACACGGTGGTCGACAGTACGCATCAGCTGGTCGGATTTCGTCACGTGGAGATTCGCCAACGGCAACTATTGGTCAACGGCCAGCCGATCTGGATTTTCGGCGTCAACCGACACGACCATCATCCCGAGCGCGGCAAGGCCGTCACCGTGGCCGACATGCGCGCCGACCTGCTGACGATGCGCGCGCACAACATCACCGCCGTACGCACCTCGCACTACCCCAACGACACGGCCTTCTACGACCTGTGCGACGAACTGGGTCTCTACGTCATCGACGAAGCCAACATCGAAAGCCACGGCTACAACACCAGCCTGTGCAACGACCCGCGGTGGCGCAGCGCCTGGGTGGCGCGCGGCAGTCGGATGGTCGAGCGTGATCGCAATCACCCGTCGATCATCATCTGGAGCCTCGGCAACGAAAGCGGATACGGCACCAACCATGATGCATTGGCCGGCTGGATTCGCAGCGCCGACCCCAGCCGACCGCTGCACTATGAAGGCACCGTGCTGCACAAGGGTTGGGTCGACGGCGGCATGGCAGCCAGCGACCTCGTCTGCCCGATGTACCCGACGATCGCCGCCATTCGTGAGTACGGCGAAGCCGGTATCGGCACCCGACCGCTCATCATGTGCGAATACAGCCATGCGATGGGCAACAGCAACGGCTCGCTGGCGGACTATTGGTCGGTCATCACCACCACACCCGGCCTACAGGGCGGGTTCATCTGGGAGTGGAAGGACCACGGCATTCGCCAGGTGCTGCCCGATGGCACAGTGCGGTTGGCGTACGGCGGCCAGTTCGGTGACGAACCGAACGACTGCAACTTCGTCGCCGACGGGCTGGTGGACAGTTACGGAGTGCCGCACCCGGCGATGCGCGAGGTGGCGTGGGTCTATCGGCCGGTGACGGTGACTCGTACGGGCAAGGGTGCGCTGACCGTTCTCAACCGACAGTCGTTCACCGATGTACGTGGGCTGCACGCCACCTGGGAACTGCTCATCGACGGCGCCGTGCACAAGACCGGGCGGTTGCAGCTGCCAGCTGTTGCCCCACACTCGTCGGTCACGGTTCCACTACCATGCGAGGTACCTGCGGGCAACGGCGAGGTGCACTTCTCGGTCCGCTTCGAGACCATCGCCGACCAGCCGTGGGCGGCGAAGGGGCACCTGGTGGCGTGGGATCAGGTGCAGCTACGCAAGGCGACGAAGGGTCACCGCGTAGCCGGAACTGGAACGGCCACGGTCCGCGACATCGACCGCATGCTGGTTGCGCCGGAGTCGTTGACGCTCTGGCGCGCGGCCACCGACAACGACGGCTTCAAGCTGATGCCCGAACTTGCCATGCGGCTCCGCGTCGGCGGCCAGGGCTTGCGCCTGTGGCAAGAGGCCGGTATCGACAGACTTCCGGCTGAAGAACTGGTTCAGCACACATGTGAGCGCCGCGAGGTGGACGGTGCCGTCGAGTACCACCATGAGGTGATCGTTCCCGAGGCGCTGGCCGACCTGGCGCGCGTCGGCGTGCAGTGGGCGCTACCCGGACGCTTTCGAGAGTTGCGCTGGTTCGGTCGTGGGCCCGGCGAGAACTACCCGGATCGCAACGCCGGCTCCCCACTGGGCATCTGGAGCGGCGTGCCGGACAAGCCACCGTATCTGGTGCCCCAGGAGTTCGGCTTGCGTACCGACTGCCGTTGGTTCGAGTTCATCGACCCGACGAAGCGGCAAACGCTGCGAGTCGACGTGCTCTGCGCGAGCACGCCGGCGGGCACACCTAGCCCGGCCGTACTGCACTGCTCGGCAACTCACTTCACCGCCGATGACCTGTTCGCGGCAACCACGGAGACCGAGCTCTCGCCGCGGCGTGAGCTGATCGTGCACCTCGATGTTGCCCATCGCGGCCTGGGTACCGGCAGCTGCGGGCCCGATGTGTTGCCGCAGTATCGGCTGGCGGCGGGTCGTTACCGCTTCGCCTACCGGCTCAGCCTCGGGCCGATCACACCGACCAAGTCCTGAACGTAGCGCTCGAGCAGCTCGGGCCGCGACGGCAATCGATCGAGCACCACGGTTGCGCTCGCTCGCCGTGTGCTGGTGCTTCGGCCAAACTGTTCAGCAAGGATGTCGGCTCGTTCCCGCGTGCCGACAGAGTTGGTCGCCAGTACCAGGATGCGGTCGCTCGCGCGGGCAATCGTCTCGCCCTCGTGGAAGGCGCCAATCACCATGTCGGCAACACAGGCGGTGAGAAGGTCGGCGTCGAGCCGAGCAGTGCGGCCGGTATCGATGTCGACAATGACCAGGGTGTACAGGTCCGAGGGCAGTTCGCCGACGGAACCGCACTGCTGGTAGACCTCCAGCAGCCGCAACTGCAGCACCATCACAGTGTTCAAACCAGTGGTCGGGTCAACGCACATGCCGGTGTGGGCGCCGCGCACAAAACCTTCGGCCCAACCCTGCGCGACGGCCGCGTGCGAGGAGAAGTGCGCGAGTTCCTTGGCCTGATGACGGGTGACGAACGGACCCAGCTGATGTAGCCACTCGCTGACCTGGGCAATCTGCCAGCCGTCGGCGCCAAGCGTGTTTCCGAAGCGGGAGAGCGCTGCGTGAAGACCCTTCGGCCGGGCGCACATCGTCTCCACGAGATCAACTGCTGCTTCCAGCAACCGCTGATCGATTGGTTCGCCGTCGACCGAGATGCGCTCCAACCACCCCGACAGCGTGTAACCGGGTGTGGGGCGAGTGTGGCGCACAACAGCTAGACGTCGACGACATGCGGTGCATGACGTGAAAGCTTCGAACTAGGGAGCTCGTCGCACTCGCAGGTGGGTGTCGGCAGCATTTCGACAGGTGCCGGTTGCGAGGTCGAAGCGCCAGCCGTGCAGAGTGCAGACGAACTCGTCGCCATCGATCTCGCCGAACACTTTCAGGTCGGCCTGACGATGCGGGCAGGTGCGCTCCACCACCCAGCCACCGATCTCGAACTCCTCGGCGGCGAGCAGGCCGCGATCCGGGTCGTGTTTGCGCACGGCTTCGGCTTCGGCACGGCGCATGCGCTCGACGGAGAGCGACTTGAAGAAGTTGTACAGGTACTCGTTGAATGGGCCGTCGCGCCACGCGTTGAAGCGACAGGAGAGAAACAGTGCGTTGCTCCAGTCGTTGGCGCGCTGAGCAACGACTGTCTCCACCAGCTCGCGTTGGATGGTGAAGCGGAACGAGTGTGCCTCGCCCCTCCACTCGCGGACCTCGCCGTTGGGGAAGTCGATGGCTACCGAAAGTCCTCCCGGCTGCGTCGGATCACCGGCGTGCAGCACGCACACGGCGCCGACCGAAGCACACAGCGAAGGGGCCATCGCCATCAGTGGTTCCCACCATGCCTTGAGCGTCGCCAACAGGTCGGCTGTAGGCGCGTGCCACTTGCTGCGCATCTGGTCCAGCCACGGCAGCCAATCGGCCTGGTAGCGGCGCAGGTATGCCTCTTTGTCGTCGAAGATGGCGCGCACGTCGGCGTCGGGCATTGGGTGCGTGACTATTATCTCATCGGTGGGCTGATCCGTGCCGAACGCGATCTCGGTACCGGGGATGGCAAGGATGCCCGTGTGGCCAGCGGCAGCGAGCCGGCTCATGAATGTGCGCTGGTCGGGGAAGATGCTCAGCTCGTCACCGGTGATGACGTTGGCCGACCACAGGTCTGGGTCGAGGAAGGCAGGCGGGCCGGCGCTGGGCACGATGGCGCGGGCATTGGTCGCTTGCACGTACCGCATCGCGCGCGTGAACTGACTGTCGACCTTGGCGTCGACCAGTTCGCGCATGCGTTCTGGCGTCTCCTCATAGACCATCGGGTACCAGATTGCGCCGCTGTACTGAATCCAGTGCAAGTCGACCGGGCCGTGTTCGCTGAGTACTTCGAGCGGGCTGGTGCGACAATCGTTCTGGTTGGCCAGCCGGCCGGTGCCGTCGCTGATCACCAGTGCCGAGTCGCCACCTGGGCCGTCGGTGATGCTGATCTCACAGTGGATGGCAATGCGCAGATCGAGGCCCAGCGCCATCTCCTCACCATCGATGGTGCGGATGATGTTGTTGAAACCAAGCCGACGCAGAATGCGCTCGAGTTCCCGAGTGGGAAAGCCGGGCAAGAGGACCTTGGTGTCCTTGTTCATGTTGGCTGCCAACCATTCCTCGTCGAGATGGTCGGCATGGATGTGGGATATGTACAGGTAGTCCGGGTTGCAGATGCGGTGCATCAGCCCCGCGGGAAGCTGGTCGTTGCGCGGGAAGACGAACCAGGAACCGAAGAACTTGGGCAGGAACCATGGGTCGCAGCAAATCGACCCGTCGACCGTATCGACGAGGATCCCTGCGTGACCGATTGACGTGGCACGCATGGTGTGAGGCTACCGGCGGTGCCGGAGCGGGCAAGGTCAGGCGACGGGGGCGTCGGTGAACTGCTGGCCGGCGCGTGACACGTGCTCGGTCCAGGCGCTGCCATCCCAGTAGCGCAGCTCGAAGCGGCCAGCCGGGTCGGCGTACCAGCCTGAAGGAACGGCTGGGGCAGCGGGGGCTGGTGTGTACGCCGGGGCCGGGGCCGGGGCCGGGGTGTAGACGGGAGCCGGTGTGGACGCCGGGGCTGCCTCGACGATGGGGGCCAGCGGGGCGGGCTCGGGGGCGACTGCCCAGCCGGCGGGCTCGGCGGCTGCGGGGGCAGCTGCGGCCTCGACCGGAGTCTCGACGACCGCTTCGACGGGAGCAGCCTCGACGACCGACTCGACGGGCACTTCGACGGGTGCCTCAACAGGCGCCCCTACGGCATCACCGGCCGCTGCCTCGCGGGTGAGGAATGCTGTCACATCACCACCTGTGGGGACGATGCTGACCACTGACCACCCCTGTGCCGAGTGCTCGGTGAGCTGCGCGGCAAGAGCGGCGGGGTCGAACGACGAGGAACTGATGGAGACGAATTCGGCGGACATGAAAGCGAAGAGTAGCGCGCTCGTCGCATCCTGGCTACGGACGGTCTCCAGCTGAGCTCAGACGGGCAACACCAGCGCGTGCACGTCGGTGGCAGCGGGGGCACCGTCGTAGACCAGGGCGCCATCGCGCAGCGCCAACAACCGCTGCACCCGATTGACGAATGCGAGCTCGTGGGTGGCGACCAACAGCGTGGCTCCGGATGCCGCGGCCTCGTCGAGCAATTCGAGCAATGTGGTCTTGCCGGCCTCGTCGAGGCCGACGAACGGCTCGTCGACCAACATCACGTCGAAGGGACGCACCAGTGCAAGCGAGATCGCTGCCTTTTGGCGAAGGCCGCGGCTGAACGTGGTCGGGATGTCGTCGCGACGGTCACCGAGGTGCAACCGGCCGAGAAGTGTCTCGGCCTTGTCGGCCCAGTCCGTCACGCCGTGCAAGCGGCCGACGTACTCGAGGTGTTCCCACAGCGAGAGGTCGTCGTAGAAGGTGGGGTTGTCACTGAGCCAGCTCAGGGCGGTGCGCGCCTTCTTCGTGCCCGCTAGGTGGCCCGAGATGTAGGCCTCGCCATCGGTGCTGTCCAAGAGGCCTGCCGCCATCCGCAGCAGTGTGGTCTTGCCGCTGCCGTTGTGACCGACGAGCGCGACGTGCTGTCCGTGAGGGACTTCCAAGTCCAGGGGCAGCAGCGCAGGGCGATCGCCGTAGTCCTTGGTCAGTTGATGCGTGCTGAGTGCTGCGCTCATGCGCGGCTCCTTTGTGCTGCCTTTTGGGACGCGGTTTGCGCGCGACCCTCGTCCATGAAAGCGCGGATCTTCTCGCGCAGGCGGTCGCGTACTTTGACCCAGTAGCAGGTGGCACTGATGACCAGCAGGCTGCCGATGGCACCTCGAACCGATGCCGCGACCACCGAATCACCAAGTGTGAGTGCAGCCCTCGCCAGCAGCACCGTGCTCGTGCCGACGGTGCTGACGAGAAGCGGCCACAGCAGGCGAATCAAGGTGGTGAAGCCTGCCATCTCGGGAGGAATGAACGTCTGCTGGCTCGACGAGCTGGAGGTGTCTCTGGCGTCGCGCACGATGCTGATGATGCCGCCCGACACGCCGCCCAGCAGGGTGGGCAGGGCGAGGATCGCGGCGGGCGCAATGGCCTCGCTGTTGCCGCCGAGCGTGAGGATTGCCGCGACCCCGGCGACGACCGAGAGCGGGACGAGCGCGACGAGCGGGGCGGCGAGGTGGCGCGCCATCAGTTCGCCTCGGTCCACCGGGTAGCTGTCGTTGTAGTCGGGATGGTCGACCTCTTGCGAGAGCGGCTCCATCACTTCCAGGCCGAGTATGAAACCGAGCAGCGCCGAGCCGAGCATGGCCGGGGTGGTGCCGCGAATGGTGGCGGCCTGGAGCACGCCGATGGCCGCGGCGAGGGCGGCCAGGCGAACCAGGCGCGGCGCGGGAAAGCGCAGCAGACCGTGCCAGCCGCGGCACCAGAGAGTGGAGGTGAGGCCAGTGCCTTTGGCCGGGCGCAGGCGCAGCCATGGGCGGCGGCGGGCGGTCTCCTGGTTCAGCTGGCGGCGCAGCAGGATGACGGTGCGCAGGTCTTGCATGGTGACGGCGAAACGCAGCTGAGCAACGAGCGCGGCTCGGCGGGAGAGCGCTTCCAGCGAGATTCGCCGCAGCAGGATGAGGCCAGCGATAACGGCAGCGAGTGCGAGACCGGCGGCGATGAGGTCGGCGGAGTGTTGCCGCCAGCCCCATAGGCCGAGGTCGCCGAACCGGTCGGCGGGCCCAGGCACGTCGGTGGCAACGGCGATGGCCTGCCAGGCGAAGATGCCCACGCCGGAGGCGGTGGCAATCCAGCGCGGCAGGCGAAGGGTGTGGGCGAGCAGTGCCGAGCCGCCCCAGACCAACGCCGCGGTGGCCCCGAACAATGCGCCCCCTGCAGCCCAAGCCATCAGGGTGCCAGGTAGCCGGCGGCCCGCAAGCTGGCCGACGATTGCCCCGGCGGCGGCGGCGGAGAAGACAGTGCCGCGGATGCGCTGGGTCGCCGGGCGCAGGAGGGCACGACGACGATCGACCGGCGACAGCATGACGTGCACGACGTCGGCCGCTTCCAGCGCGATCGGGCCGCCTTGCGAACCGCCGCGAAGGCCGGCGAGCAAGCCGAGGCAGACGACCAGGCCCAGCACCGCGGGTGCGTGTTGCGCGAAATTGGCAGCCGTGCCGGCAGCGACTTCCTCGTCCTTGATCGAGCTGCTGATCCACAGGATGCTGCCGCCGCCGAAGATGCCCAGCAGGTACACACGGTAGGCAGCCTCGAACCACTCGATGTTGCCGAGGCGGTGGAGTTGGCGGGTGCGCCGAAGGTGTCGCAGCGCTGAGTATGCGGACTCGGGCTTCGTAGGGCTGCTCGGTGTAGCGAGATCGGTCATGGCTGGCCAAGCTCCGCTGGGCGGTCGGGGTCGGCAGACCATCCGGACCAGCTGGCGACATAGAGGCGCGCTGGGGTGAGGCCGGCATGTTCCATCGCGAGGATGTTCATGCAGGCGCTGACACCGGACCCGCAGTAGGCGACGGACGGCGTGTCCGCATCGGTGATGCCAAGGGTTGCGTAGTGCGTTTGGAGTTCCTCGACGCTGCGCAGTTCGCCCTTGTCGTCGAGAACCGCCGACCACGGCGCGCTGCGGGCGCCAGGGATGTGGCCGGGGCACGGGTCGATGAGGGCCTGTTCACCGGTGAACCGTGCGAGGGCGCGGGCGTCGATGACGGCGCCGCCGGCTGCGGCTGTCTGCTGTGCCCCCTCGGCGGTGGCGAGTCGCTGCTGGGGCCACCGGGTCGCGGTGAATGGCCTCGGGGTCGACTCGGTGGTGGGGCCGGTTTGCGTCGGGAGGCCGGCAGCGACCCAGGCATCGAGCCCGCCGTTGAGCACGGCAGCCGGTCGGCCCAGCATGCGCAACATGACGACGAGGCGGCCGGCCGTGAGCCCACCGGTGTCGTCGTAGGCGACCACGACAGTGTCGTCGCCGATACCCAGGCCACTCATCGAGGCGGCGAATGCCTCTGGGGTGGGGAACGGGTGACGACCTTCGGTGGCAGGTTGGTCGTGCGCGGCGAGTGCATTCTCGAGGTCGACCCAGACAGCACCGGCGATGTGGGACTGGTCGAATGCTGCGCGGCCGTCGCGACCATCGAGATACCAGCGCACATCGGCCACGACAAGATGGCTGGTGTCCAACCCGGCAACAGCTTCAGGGGCGACGACCGGGGCGAGCACGTACAGCATCCTGCCATCACATTTCTGTGATCGTGCGCCAGAATGGGGGAATGTCGTATGACGCGATCTCCACCCTTCACGACGTGGAGGCGGCACTCGCAATCGTCGCCCTCGTCGGCGCCGTGCTGATGGTGGCAGCTCGTCTGATTCCAACGGTGATCGGCGTTCGTTTCCTCGATGCGCTCTACAAGGTGCAGTTGCCGCTGGCCGCCCTGGTGGCGGTGACGGCCACCGCCGGCAGCTTGTTCTTCAGCGAGTTCAACGAGCAGTGGATTCCGTGTCGTTGGTGCTGGTTCCAGCGAATTTTCATGTACTCGCTGGCGGTCATTCTCACGGTGGCAGTCATTCGTCGTAACCGCAATGTGAAGTGGTTCGCCGTGCCGCTGGCCGCGATCGGCATTTGCGCAAGCTTTTGGCACATTCTCATCGAGCATCGCGTCGTCGAAGAGTCGAAGGCGTGTCTCAGCGTGCAGAGTTGTGCGGCGCCGTGGCGCGTGTCGTTCGGCACGCTCGGGTTCAACAACGACGGCGTCTTCGCCTGGACCGGCTTTCCGGTCACCCTTGCCGTGATGGCATTCTGCGGTTTTGCTGCCATCCTTGCGTTGCTCCTTACCCCGGAACCCCTCGACAGTGAACCCCTCACGACAGAGCCCCTCACCAACGACCTCACCAACGACCTCACGGAGGCAAAAGAAGATGGCCAATCGTCAGCGGGCTGAGGCCCGGCGCAAGGCACAGGCAAAGGCATCTCGCTCATCGGGCGATGGTGGCGATGGCGGCAGCAAGATGCGCATCTGCCTCGGCCTCGCCGCAGTGGTCGCGCTCGTCGTCGGCATCGTGGTGTTCGCCAGTAGCGGCAGCGATTCGAATGCTGACCCCAGCAGCAACACATCGGACACGTCGGGTCTGGCGTCGCTTCCTGCGAGCCAGCCGGTCAGCGTCACCGGTACGCCGCTTGCGGCGTTCGACGCTGCGAACAACCCCGATCCTGCGGTGGGGGTCGATGCACCGTCGCTGTCCGGGCTCAACTTCGCAGGCGAGACCATTGCCGTCGATCCCGCCACCAAGGGCCCGTACATGTTGGTCTACCTGGCCCACTGGTGCCCGCACTGCAACACCGAGGTGCCCCGCCTCATCAACTGGAAGAACAGCGGCGCGGTGCCGCCGGAATTGAACGTCATCGGTGTCGCCACCGCCGTGTCGGCTGGCAGCGTCAACTATCCGCCGGCCTCGTGGTTCTCCAACAAGGGCTGGCCGTGGCCGGTCATGGTCGACGAGTCGCTGGGCGACGGCGCCGCCGGTAAGGCAGCCGTTGCCTACGGCGCTTCCGGGTGGCCGTACTTCGTGATCGTTGGCGCCGATGGCAAGGTCAAGGTGCGAGTCTCGGGCGAGATCGAAATCGCAGAGCTTCAGAAGATCGTCGCAGCTGCACTCGCAGCCTGAGCCAACACTTCGCGTAGCGGTAACCCGAGCGCGACCGCCGCGGCTGCGGCGTCGTCGTGCTCGGGTTTTGCGCGGTCCGGGGCCAGTTTCACTCTGATCGGGTGGCCTTGGATGTGGACAACGACTTCTTCTCGTCGTTGCGGCCAGCGCTGCACGATGCTGCCGCGCATGCCCAGCGAGCCAGTCTCCTTGAGCAGGACCTGTCCGACCGTTTCAGCTGTTGCCGGGTCGCACAATGCGTGCACGGTATGCGCGGGTCGGCCCTTCTTCATCACGATCGGCGTGGCCCACGCGTCGTGTGCCCCGGCTTGCAACAGGGCGACGATGGTGTGCGCGATGACTTCGCCGCTGATGTCGTCGACGTTGACCTCGAGCAATTGCGCCGGCTGGCCGGGCGCCGGACTGTTCGACGGTGCAGTCTCGGCGCCAATCACGACCTGAACCACGTTGGGCCGGCCGGGAATGTCGGCGGTACCGGCGCCATAGCCGATGCTGTGCACGGTCATGGCGGGCATCGGACCGAACTCGTCGGCGAGCGCAACCATCAACGCAACGCCGGTGGGTGTTGCCAATTCCTTGCGATCGGCGATGCCGCGGCTGGGTGCGCCGCGCCGGGCGAGCAGCTCCATCACGGCCGGCGACGGGTTGGGGATCTCGCCGTGCGCGGCCTTCACCACGCCTTGGCCGACGGTGATCGGGCTACACACGATGCGATCGACATTGAGGACTTCCAGGGCCGCGCAACTGCCGACGATGTCGATGATCGCGTCCATCGACCCGACCTCGTGGAACTCGACCTCGTCCGCCGGCACGCCGTGCATCGTGCCCTCGACCTCGGCCAGTGCCCGGAACACCCGCTGGGCGCGATCGGCCACCCGCGTCGGCAAGTCCGACGCCTCGATGATCGCCCGCACCTCGGCATATGGCCGATGGCCGCCGGGTGAATGGTCGTGGTCATGTCCGTGGTCGTGGACATGTCCGTGCGCGTCAGGGGCTGGGCCCTCCTCGTGGACGTGGCCCGCTTCATCGAACGTCGCCACCACAGCCTTCGTGGCCGACAAGCCGCAACGCATGACGGGCTCGAAGTGGAGGGCGTACTCGTCGATCTTCAGGCCATTGACGATCGCGGCGACTGCCATCGGGTCGGCGCCGGCGTGCACCAGTGACGCCAGCGTCATGTCGCCTGCCGTACCCGCGAAACAGTGGAACCATGCCGTGTGTCGTCCAGGTGTAGACCTCATCGGAACATTCTTGCTATAGCGCAGGCAGCGCCGAATCCGTTGTCGATGCCGACCACGCTGACACCGCTGGCGCACGAGGCGTGCATCGCCAGCAGCGCAGTCACGCCGTCGAGCCCCGAGCCGTAGCCCACGCTGGTCGGAACCGCGACCACAGGCCCAGCGGTCACCCCACCGACCACGCTGGCCAGTGCGCCTTCCATTCCCGCGACCACGACCACGGCGTCGGCCGACGTGATGCGGTCGAGGTGCGCGAGCAGTCGGTGCAGTCCAGCCACCCCCACATCGGTCAGCCGATCGGGCTCGAATCCAAGCGCCTGCAAGGTCAGCACACATTCATCCACAACCGGCACATCGCTTGTCCCTGCACTGACCACCAGCACCCGTGCGGTGCGCCCCGGCGCCGGGCGGCGCCACAGCACGCACCCGGCCCGCGCTTCGCCACCGGCATGCACAGCCATCACGGTTGCAGCCGTTGCCGCCGAGACTCGGGTGAGCAGAACCGGCCCCGACCCACCGGCCAAGAGCTCGCCGACGATCTCGATGCACTGTTGGTCGCTCTTGCCCTGCCCGTAGACCGCCTCGGGCATGCCCTGGCGAAGAACACGATGATGATCGACCAGCGTGTCGCCAACTTCGGCGAAGGGCAGCCGGCGCAACTGCGCTACCGCGTCGTCGGGCGCGACCGCGCCCGACCGCACACCGTCGATGAGTTGCTGCAGTTCACCCTCGTCCATCGGCCCTATTGTGCCGTGCGACCAGCTCACTCGCGTCATGCGGCTCTCCGAACGGGCGGGCCGGTGCTCATCACCGTCCCATCGGGCAGGTGGACGGCGAGCGCGCGATCGGCAAACAAGGTGAGTGCCCACCTGCCCTCGTGCACCAGGTGATGGTGCTTCGAGCAGAGAGGCAGCAAATTGTCGAGATCTGTGAAACCGCTGTTGCGCCACCAGTGGACGTGGTGAATCTTGGTGTGCGCGAAACGGACCGCACACCGGGGTACCGCGCACGTGGCGTAGAGACCTCGCAAGACTCGCCGCTGCGCCGCATTGGCCAACCGAGTCGATCGACCCAAGTTCAGCCAACCCGGCGCATGCAGCACGACCCCGTTGCGCACGATCACCGTATGCACGTCGGCCCGGTTGAACAGATCGAGCAGTGCTCGGTGCGGCACCTCCACCGGCAACCCCCAATCCACCACCGGCTCCCGCTCGGTGTTCGAACCACGCTCCTCGTCGGCGGCGGTGTCAGCGTCGGGGTCTCGCGCATCGACGACAACGATGATCTCCGGCCGCGCCATTCGCGCTCCGCCTCCGGTCAATAGCGATAGCAAGGCGTGGGCACGCAAGTACGCCTGGCGTTGCAGGGGATTTGTGGGACACCCCTCTGGCACTCTGTCGTGAAACATCGCCTCGACCTGGGCCGCAATCAGTTGATCGAACGCCAACGCCGCCGGTGGCCCCGGCGATGAACTTCTCGGGAAACGACGCGACGGTCGCCGCCCAATCGGCCAACCGAATCTCCTGCGCCTCCACCCACGAACGCAGGCGGCGAACGTCCGCGAACCCATCGGCCAACGCGGCTCGCGAGCCATCGGCCGGCGCCGAAGCCACACGATTCACGAGTTCGGGAGTGCGGCCTCAGGTCATACGAACAACAGTACTCAAGAGGTCTAACAGGGTACTTCGACCAAGAGAAAGCGGCCCCTGCGAGAGCCGGCGGCGCAATAGCCTGCATCTATGACATCCGCCCGAATTCGTGTCGGCTTCCTCGGGCCGCTGGGCACGTTCACCGAGCAGGCCATCAAGACGCAGCCCGATCTGGCCGCGGCCGAGCACGTCCTTTATCGCACCATGCCCGACGTACTCGATGCGGTCGAGGCCTGCCAGGTCGATCTCGGGTTCGTGGCCATCGAGAACTCGATCGAGGGCATGGTCAACCTGACGCAGGACGAGCTGGCGTTCGCTCACGATCTGCTGATCCAGCGCGAGGTGGTGCTGAACATCGAGCACTGCCTGATGGCCAAGGCGGGCACCACGTTCGACGATGTGAAGGTCGTGCTCTCCATCCCCGTTGCCAGCGCGCAGTGCCACACGTACTTGCGCACGCACGTGGGCCAGGCCGAGCTGCGGGCATCGAACTCCACCGCCGAAGCTGCACGAATGGTGGCCGAAGAACTGGGCGTAGGCACAGCTGCAGTGGCGCCGCGGTCGAGCGCCGAGCTCTACGGGCTGGAGATCCTGGCCGCTGACATTGCCGACCACCCGGGCAACCAGACCCGTTTCGTGGTCGTGGCCAAGCAGGGCGTTCCGGCCCCCACCGGCCACGACTGCACTGCACTGGTGATCTACCAGCGCGCCGACGAGCCGGGCAGCCTCATCTCGATCTTGCAGGAGTTCGCGGCGCGCCGTATCAACCTCAGCAACCTGCTGTCCCGGCCCACGAAAGACGGCGGCTTGGGCGACTATTGCTTCGTCGTCTATGCGCACGGGCACGTCGCCGACGAGCTGATGGCCGACGCGATGCGGGCGCTACACGCCAAGCAAGGCAAGGTGAAGTTCCTGGGCAGTTACCCGGCAGCCGGCGAGCATGCGAGTACGACTCGTGAGCACGCGGACGCCCGATGGCGCGAGGCCGACGACTGGGTGCAGCGGTTGCGCAACACGATCGACTGAGCGTGCGGATGCAGGGTGCCACAATGCCTGCCGCTCACCCAAGGAGAAACCCGATGAACATCAGCCGCATCACCATCGCCACCGTCATCATCGCCGCTATCGGCCTTTCTGCTTGCAGCAGCGAGACGAAGCGCTCGATCGACACTGGCAGCACCGTCACCACCGTCAACCCTGCCGCAGTCACCACCGTTGTTGGCGACGCCACCACCGTGCCGACGGCCACCGTTGCCCCGGTCACCGCACCGCCCGCCACCGCGGCTCCGGCCACCGCACCACCCGCCACGGCGCCTCCGGCGACAACGCCAGCCGCCACAACGCCGCCTGCGCCCGGCCTGAGACTGTACGACGAGGTCATCGCGCCCCGCACGCCCACCACGCACACGGACCCGTTCAACTCCAGCGGGACGTTGGACAACGGTGTGTACTGGGTGATCTACCAGGGTGGCGAGACCATGACGCCCACCATCCAGGTGGTGCAGGCGTTCTTCGGCGCCGAGTGCGAGACGCGGGCAGTCGCGGCCGGCGAAGAGTGCCTGAACGACATCTTCGTGCTCGGGATGCCGAGCCGTGACATCGAGGATCTGGCCTTCACGAAGGACGTCTACCTGACGGTCGCTTCGACGAACACGCAGCGTCAGTACTGGATCACCCCCGACGAGCTGCGCTCCGTGCGTGCCTCCAGCGCCAGCGACCCGGCCCCGTCCGACTTCAGCTTCTCCAGCTTCCCGCTCCTGATGACGGTGCAGGGTGGCCAGATCACCCAGTTCGAGCAGGTCTGGGTGCCCTGAGTTCTGCCCCAGTTCACCTCTTTCAGATTCCGTTCGTCACCGCTCGACTGCAAAGTCGGACGGTGACTTCATTTCCCCACGATCGAGCCTCGTTGTGCTCGGCCTCGGCCTCGGCCTCGAATATGGTCGCACGTCATGCGCAACAACGGCATCTTGCGGCAGACATGGCTGCTTGCCGTCGGCATGCTCTCGATTGTCGTGGCCGTTGGAGGCTGCGCCCTTGCGAGTCGCCAATCTCAGTCTGCGAGTGCTGGTTCGCCAGCGCCAGCGGCGGTTCAGGTGAACCGATTCGGTCAAGACCCGAGCGCTCAAATCGGGAGAGTCGCGATCAGCGGCGATTGTGGTGACGTGACGGAAGCAGTGACACAGGCCGCACGCGCTGGAGAACGGCTCCTCAGCTTCGGAGCAGTCGACGAAGTCTCGATGAAATACTTCGCTGGTGACACTGACGCCATGGTCCTCCTGAACGAGTTCGCTCAACGGCTCGTGATCCCGAGCGCCGAGGTCCGTAGTGAGCTGGGCGATCTCTACTCTGGCGAACTCCTGACGTCCATGGTGGAGGCGGCTGCCAGCGACTCCTCTAACAGCGGTCCCAGGGCGGCCATCAACCTGGGCGGCACCATCCACGGCGTTGAGATCGCCACGGGTGAATGCGACGCCGATCATGCCGAGCTGGAACTGGTGATCGACGTGACGAACGCGACCATTCCGACCGAGACCGGTGTCGACGGAGCATGGTCGATCACCACGTCGACAGCAACAGTGCGAGTTGCCGTGTCACTTCTTCGCAGCGCCGACACTTGGCTCGTCGGAAGGTTCAGCGTCATCGAGACGAACTGAGGGTGCCGCCTTGAGCCACGCCAACTTCGAGAAGGTCTGGGTGCCCCGGGTTCCGCCCCGGTTCACCTCTTTCAGATTCCGTGACCCACCGCCCGACTGCAAAGTCGGGCGGTGACGTCGTTTTCGCCACGATAGATTCGAGCCCGGAACGGTGGCAGAGCGGCCAAATGCATCCGCCTTGAAAGCGGAAGGGTTCACGCCCCGGGGGTTCAAATCCCTCCCGTTCCGCCAAGGGTGTTCGAGGATGTTCACCCAAGTCCACCGACGTACAACTTAGATGCTCTGAGCAGGTCTTTCGTTGCGTAGACGTCCACTGGCGTTGTAGCGTGTCACTCCCAGGGTTGCTCCCGGTTAGCCCCTTTTTGGGGGGCGTTGCTCCCGGCGTTGCTCCCGGTTTTGGAGGCATTCGAACCATGGCTCGGAACGTGACCGGGAAGCGAAGTGTGGGACGAAACGGCAGCGTGCGGGTCCACGGCAAGGCCTCGAACGGCGAGGGATCGGTGTACCGCGACGCCGATGGTTCGTGGCGGGCGACGTTCGTTGCTCCCGGCAGC
>JBBQMG010000081.1:0-18501 GCA_038328705.1 Acidimicrobiales bacterium
AGCGGCGTCGAAGGAGCCCGGGGCGTACGGCGTAACCCTCCGCTGACTGGAAAACGAGCTCGTCTCGGTTAAGTGGTTGGCTGGCGAGCTGGGCGAGTTCGTCGGCGACGAATGTCGGCAGCCCAACTGTTCGGACGGCAGCCTTCGTCTTCGGAGGTCCGAAGCTGATCTGGCCGGCGAGATCGGTGAGCGTCTCGGCGACGGTGAGCTGGCGACGCAACAGGTCGACCCGCTTCCATCGCAACGCGAGCAGCTCACCGAGTCGCAGACCGCCGTAGCCAGCGACGAGCACGAACGCTCGGTAACGCGGGTCGATGGTGTTGGCGAGGTGGCGCACTTCCTCAGCGGTGAGGAATCGCATCTCCTCGCGTTCGACCTTTGGAAGTGGGAGTCGTTCGACTGGGTTGGCGACGATCAGCCTGTCCTCGAGCGCGGCGCGCATCAGTTTGTTGAACACCTGGACGGCCTTGATCGTCGTCGCGGGGGCAAGCGCCGAACGCTTGGGATCGGAAAGTCCGGCAACCCATTCGCGCAGGCTCGTTCGATCGACGCGGGCGAGTGGGATCGCGCCGAAGGTTGGCTCGATGTGGTTGCGGAACGAAGCCTCGTCGCGCAGTCGCGTCGATGGGCGCAGGTTGGTGACCGTCGGCCACCAACGCGCATGCCACTCGCTGATGGTGATGCGTCCGAGGCGCGGGTCGACGAACGAACCTTGGTCGAGGTCGACCTCGACGAGGTGCGCGTATCGTTCGGCGTCGCGTCGGCGGGCGAACTGCTTGGTGCGTTCACTGCCGTCCGCGGTGCGGAAACGAACGAGGTATGCCTGCTGTCCGTTGGACAGTTTGCGAACCCGAATCGAGGCCATACAGACATGGGTACTCCTGCGCCAAGTCCGCGTCAAGTCCGCGCGCCAGTGAACACAGGGCAACACGATGCACCACGAATTTACGCGAAACACCTGCTCAGACGGTATGCGTCAGCACGCCGCAACACAGGGCAACACCGTTGGTTCGCTCTGATAAGGATGAGGTCCACAGTTCGATTCTGTGTAGCCCCACTACGTACACCCGGTAGACGAGTCGCAAGGCCCCCGCAAGGGGGCCTTCGTCGTTCCCACGTTCTGGACAAGCAATATCGCGAACCTCCCAATCTCGAAACCACTTGGGTAGTTTGTGAGGTTTGTTGGGTGGTTTGAGCACGGACGCCGCAGTTCGGTTCGGTGTAGCCCCCACCACAGCACATGGTAGAGCGGGTTGGGAGCCGCCGACCGTGGCGGATTCCGGCCGGGTGCGGCATCGTATGAGTGATGGATCATCGCGACGAGGAGGTCTACGGCAAATACGCCGATGAGCTCGTCCGATTTGCGACCACACTCGTTGGCGCGTCTGTCGCCGAGGACGTCGTCGCATGCGCCGTCGTGAAAGCGATGTCGTCACCGTCATGGCCAACGGTGACCGAGCCGCGCGCATACCTCTTTCGCACCGTTGTCAATGAAGCGCGCGGTACCTGGCGCGCCGACACGCGACGAGTGCGCCGAGAGCAGGTCACCGCGCCAGGCGAAGCGGCCGTCGACATGTTGGTCAGTGTCGAAGTCCGCGACGCGGTGCGTCGGCTCTCCATTCGCGAACGATCGGTGCTGTACCTCGCGTACTGGCACGACCTCGGCATCGACGACATCTCACGCACGTTGGGCCTGTCACGGCGCAGCACCGAACGGGCCCTCACCAGCGCACGACGCACTCTGGAGGTGCAACTCAAATGAGTCATCACGACTGGTCACCTGAGGTGGCCCGTGCAATGCACGAGATGAGCAGTGCCGCGCCGACCGCGCCGGCATTCGACGAGCTTGCGTTTCATCGCCTCTCGCCCCCGAGGCGCCCGCGGGTGGGCGCATCGATTGCTGCCGCAGTGTTGGTCGTGGGGGTCATCGCCGGGCTCGTGGCTCTCTCCCACCGCGACGAGCGCTCGAATGGAACCGTGAGCGGGCCGATGGAGGTTGTGCACTCCCGATACGAAGTGTCGATCACGGCAACGCTGACGTGTGCGGACCAGATCTCAACCGACGGCAAGTTCACCAACGCAGTCATCGACTCGTACTCCGATCGGTCCGGAAAACGCTGGCGCAGCACCACCACGTTTCCTGACGGCAGCACCTACGACAGCATCTCCACCGGCAGTGCCCTCTATCCAACCGGAATGTGGCAGCGCGGAATAGACCGTGACGATTCCGTCGGTTGTGTCGGCCCGAACGCCGAACCTGTTCTGATGTCAAAGCTTCCCTACAGCGCCGGCTTCTACACGCTGTCGGTGTTGCAAGAAATCCAGCCAGACGAGCGCCCGTTCGTGCTGTCGCTGGACGAGGTGGGGTACCAACGAATTCCCGGCGAGCACGTCGACAGCCAAGGGCGGCCAAGTGTGTTGCGGGAGCTGACCATCAACGGCAGCAGCGTGATCGGGAACGCCCCAGAAATCCCAATGTTGCAGGTCACCGATGCCTGGGTCGACCCTGCCGATGCAACGGCAATGACCGAACGCCGCTTCGCGAACACCATCGACGGACTTGGCTCCACCACGTTGACCGAAACTCTGATCTTCACCGAAACTGTCGTGGCCCCGACAGATCTGTTCGAGACCACCGGCTACCGCTCGATCCCGACCAGCCCTCGGCCAGCGCCGCCTTCGAACCCGGAGTTCGGCCCGGTGCCGACGACCCCGTTAATCAGCGCGCCTACCGAGTCCACAGGCGCCGCCCCGCCGTCGGCCTCGGCGCTGACCGCCCGCTTCGAGTTCTCGGCGAGCGAGGTGGTCGGCGGCGCCACCCTCGACGGGTTCCTGATCGTCACCAACTCGTCGACCGAGCTGATTGAGTCCATGGATCAGGGCTGCGCGCCGAAGTTCGGTGTGTACCTCACCAGCAGCACTGTTGCCGGCTCGATCGCCTTCAGGATGGATTGCTTGACCCAACCGATGACCTTCCCACCGGGTGAGACCCGCTTGCCGGTCACGGTGGCCGCCGGCTACCCCGCATGTGCGCAAGGGGCATCGAACAACCCACAGGTGCCCGTGTGCCCCCCAACGGGTTTGGCCCCGCTCCCACCCGGCAACTACCTCGCAACGTTCGGAGGCTCGATTCCCGGAATGCTGGCCCCTACCCCGGTAGCCATGCAGGTCACTGAACCGACCCCCGTTTCGTGAGAACGAGTCAGCACGGACCGCGAGTCAGGGTGGGGAAGCCGGTCAGTGCGAGTTAGAGCGCGACAACGATGGCGATGGCAACGACGAGCAATGCACCCGCAGCGGAGATCAACTTCGCTCGCCGGCGGCGAGCGTGCTTGGGTCGGTCAAAGGCCGACTCGTTGAACTTCATCAACTGCACGGGAGCGGCAGTTGTCAATGGCTGTGACATCAATCATCGCTTTCAAAACACTGGTCTGAGGGAAGCTTCCGCTCCCGCGTGGACCTTGTCAAGAGCAGGACCATTCGAGCCGAACACCGTCAGGCACAGATCGACGGATGGCGAACACGTCGTCGGGGCAGGCAAGCGCACTACAAGCCCAGTAACACCGAGATGGTTTCGCGAATTTGCGCGAGTGTCACCGGCCCGATGTTCTCGGCGGTGTGCTCGACGACTTGCGACTGGTCGACGACGCTCACCAGATGACACTGGGCGTAGCCACGCTCGGTGGAAACGTCGCTTGGCCAGCCCCGATCGGCGGTGGTGATGGGCACAACGTGAAAGGTCTGCTCGAACTCATCGAGCGTGGGCTGCGCCGTCAACACCACCGCGGGCCGCACCAGTGCCGGAGTGCTGCCGATGGGCACGCCGAAGTCGATGATCAACACCTCACCGGCGCGCATCATCGACCGCCAGCGACGAGCCGGCGATGATGCCCTGTTCGAGCGACACCTCATCAGGCGACATTGCTGCTCGCCGCTCTGCCAACGCAACACCGAACCGACGTGCTCGTTCGTCGCGCAGCAGCCGCTTGATCAGCGAGTCCATCGTGTCGCCGCGCTCGGCGGCGAGGCCTCGAAGCGCGTCGCGCGTTTCCGGTGAGATTGCGATCGTTGTCGTACTGGCCATAGATATGACCATAGCGTTCACTATAGATACGTGTGCCCCATCGATGAGCCCGAGCGGTATGCGGCGAAGGAAATCGGGACGACTCTTCGACGCTACGCCACCTACGGTTTGCTCCGTGCACATCGCAATTCTCACCCTTGATGGTTTCAACGAACTCGACTCGCTGGTGGCGCTCACTCTGCAGTCGACGGCCGAACGTTGAACTCAATGGTCGCCACGTAGCGACCATTGAATTCAGCAATCGGTGTCGCTCGCTGGGACAGGTACGCTCCGGCCCATGAAGATGCTTCGCCGAGCGCTGGTTGCACTGTCGTTCGCGGGAACGATTGCCGGCGTCCTACGACTGCGCGGCAAGGGTGGGGTGCCACCACAGGAGGGCGGCTGGCGTGAAGTCAGCGTGCCCCCGAAGTGAACGACGGTGACGTGAACGACGGTGACGTGAACGACTCGGCGGGGGGAGCAGCTGGCACGATCGTCGGCCTGGTCGGCTGCGGGGTCACCGGTAGTCGGGTCGTTGCACACCTGCTGCAGCGCCGCGTCCAGGTAGCGGTGTACGACCCGCGGCCGGGCCTGGGGGTTCGCCGACAGGGTGTGGTCGTGGTCGACTCCCCCGACGACCTCGGCGTCTGCGATCTGGTGGTGCTGTGCCAACCAGCACCCCATCTGGAACTGACCGAGCGGTTGCTCACGCAGGGCACCCCGGTGGTCTCCATCGGCGATGACCTCGACGATTTGCGTGCGCTGCTCGAACTGGAAGCCTCGGCGCTGGGCAACGAGTCAGCACTGGTGATTGGCGCTGGTATGGCCCCTGGCCTGTCGGGTCTGCTGGCGCGCTCGTTAGCCGGGCAACTGCACACGCTCGACGAACTGCACGTTGCCATCCACGGCACCGCCGGCCCTTCCTGCGCGAGACAGCACCACGATGCGCTCGGCGACACCGCACTTGGTTGGCACGACGGCGAGTGGATCGAACCGCCCGGTGGTAGCGGCCGCGACCTGGTCTGGTTTCCCGATCCGGTCGCTGCGCACGACTGTTACCGCGCTGCGTTGGGCGACCCGTTGCTGCTGCACCGCACGTTTCCCCAGGCCAGTCGCATCGCGGCCCGTGTCTCAGCCACCCGTCGCGACCGGCTGACGGCGCGCATGCCCATGCTCTCTCCGCCGCACGCGTCGGGCAGTATCGGCTCGGTGCGCGTGGAGGCTCGCGGGGCCGACGCAGAAGGCGGCCGCGTGGCGGTCATCGCCGGTGCGGCAGGCCACACGGGGGATCTGGCCGCGGCGGTGTGCGCTGCCACCGTGCTGCAGATGCTCGAACATGGGCTGGCTCCCGGCGTGCACACGCCCGGTGGCGAGTCGCTGGATGCGCTCGATCTCCTCCACCACGCCACCACACTGGGCGTGCGCGTGCAGGAGTTCACCGGCGTCGCCAGAGCTACCAGCTGGTAACTTAGGGGCCATGACGGCCCCCACATCCGCCGGTACGGCGATGGTGCTGCCCTGGCTGCCGCCCGGCCACACGATGGTGTTGCCTGGTCGCGGCGAGGTCTTCTACCGCCACCATCAGCACGCCGACCCGGCAGCGCCGACGCTGCTCTTACTGCACGGGTGGACCGCCAGCGCCGACCTCCAGTTCTTCACCGCCTACGAGGCACTTGCTGAGCATTACTCGTTCATCGCCATCGACCATCGCGGCCACGGCCGTGGCCTGCGCAGCCCGGTCAGGTTCGACCTGATCGACGTGGCTGATGATGCAGCGCTGTTGGTGCAGGGCCTCGGCATCCAGCAGGTGATCACCATCGGCTACTCGATGGGCGGGCCGATCAGCCTGCTCCTGACGCAACGCCACCCCGAATTGGTGCGCGGCATCGTGGTGCAGGCAACGGCACTCGAGTGGCGGGCGAAGTGGTGGGAGCGCCTGGAGTGGCGCACCATCCACGTGATGGGACCGCTCTTGCGTTCGGGCGTCTTCCCGCGTTGGATGCGCTGGGGTATCCGACGCTTGCTGGGGCCCAACCATCCGCTCGAGCAGTACGTGCCGTGGTTGGCGTGCGAACTGCAGCGCAACGACACGTTCAGCATCGTGCATGCCGGCCAATCGCTCAGTCGGTACGACGCCCGGGTGTTTGCGAGCACGCTCCGCAAGCCGGCCGCCTCCTTGGTGACCACTCGCGACCGCCTGGTGAAGCCACGTAAGCAGCGGGCGCTTGCCGACGCGCTCGACGCGTTCGTGGTGGAACTTCCCGACGATCACCTGTCGTCGTGGACCTCGCCCGACGCCTTCGCGAAGGCAACCGTGCAGCTCGTCCAACACGTTGTTGGCTGACGCCGCTAGAGCTCTTTGGCGCGCTGTGCTTCCATCTCATCGAGGCGGGCGGTCATCCGCTCGACCGCGTCGGCCAAGCGGTCAAGATGATCGTTGAGCTCGCTGCTGGTGGGCACGTCGGCAAGTGACAGGCGAACGCTGGCGATTTCGCGAGCGAGAAACTCGGTATCGGCCTGTGTGCGTTCGGCGGTCTTGCGGTCGTTGTCGGTGGTCATTCGGTCGCGAGATTCCTGGCGGTTCTGCGCGAGCAGAATCAGCGGCGCGGCGTAGCTGGCTTGCAGGCTGAGTACGAGGGTGAGCAACACCAGACCACGTGCCCACGGGTCGAATTGCCACGATCCGGGCATCACCAGGTTCCATGCGACCCAGACAGCGATGACCCCGGTCTGGTAGACGAGGAAGCGGGCCGTGCCCAGGTAGCGGGCGATGCTTTCGCTGAACTGGCCGAAGGCGTCGGGGTCGTAGTGCACGCCGAGACGCCGACGCTGGCGGGGGGTGGTCAGGTCTTCGCGGCGCTTCATCGCAACACCGACCCTGCATTCACCCGCCTGCGCTGCCGCCAACCGGTGGGCAGCGTGCGGTCGAGTACGTCGTCGACCGTGATGGCACCGAGCAGGCGCCCGGCTTCGTCGCAGACACCCAGCGACAGCAGGTTGTAGCTGGCCAGACGCTCGGCCACTTCCCGCTCGAGAATGTCCGGTGTGATGGTGGGTTCCTGCTCCACGCAGCGGCCCAGTTCCATCGACGGTGGTTCGCGGAGCAACCGTTGGAAGTGCACCACGCCGAGGTAGTTGCCAGTCGGCGGCTTGTACGGAGGCTGGACCACGAACACCTGGGCGGCGATGCTGACCAGCCACTCCGGGTCGCGAATCTCGGCGAGTGCTTCGGCAACCGTGGCGGTGGCACCGAGAATGATGATGTCGGGTGTCATCAGCGCGCCGGCTGTGCCCTCGTCGTACGACAGCAGGCGCCGCATGACGTCGGCGTCTTCCTCGTCCATTGCGTCGAGCACTCTGGTGCGCTGCTCACCGGGCATCTCGGCCAGCAGGTCGGCAAGGTCGTCGTACTCCATCTCTTCGAGCACGCTGACCATACGGTCGATGTCGAGCCCTTCGATGATGCGCAACTGCTCGGCCTCGGGCAACTCCTCCAGCAGGTCGGCCAAGCGCTCGTCGTCCATTGCCTCGGCCAACTGCTTGCGCTGCGTCAGTGGCAGTGCGCGCACGACGCCGGCCACGTCGCTGGGGTGCATGTCGCGCAGACGGGCGGCCTCTGCAGCCATTTCTGCGCCGGCGACGATGTGGAAGAGGGTGGGCACGTCGGCCACGTCGATGAGTCGGTAGCTCGGGCGGCGGCGCAGGGCAGAGCGACGGGCCAGGCGCACCTTCGCCGGCTCCCACCACGTCTGTTTGCCGTCGGTGGCCTGGCGCAACGCGACATCGCTGACCGACTCGTCACCGAGCTTCTTGTCGATGATGTCGCGACCCACCAGTAGCTCGCCGGGGCGAGGCTTGAACGGGTTGAGGTCGACGTCCCAGCTGCGCAGGCGAGCACCGTCGCTGTCGAGCGTGGCGATGCGTGCCCCGTTGACGAAAATGCGGCGACGCTGGCTGGTGGCGACGAAGCCGAGCACCCTCGGCGCAGAGCCGCGGTGGCCAGGAATGATGACGATGTCGTCGAGGCGGCCGATGGCGGCGCCGCCCGCGTCGAGCAGCGGCAGGCGCATGATACGAAATGCGTAGATCAGCTCCCCTGCCATCGCGCCAGGCTACCCCTCACCTGCGGTGCAGGGGTGCTGAGTGGCGCACGGAGGTTTGACGCCGTCAGGCAGGGGTGATGGCGACTCTGGTGTCGCTGTAGGCGACGCCACCGCCCCAATCGGTGAGGGTGTCGTTGGTGAGTGAGTTGGCCACCTGACCGGAGGCGTTGCCGTCGCCGACATGGTCCGCCGCCCACCAGCCCCATGGCACCACGACCACGCCGGGCCGCAGGCGTCCGGTGATACGCACCGGTGCGACCATCGAGCCACGGTCGTTCCACACCCGGGCCGGCGCGCCCTCCTCCAGACCGAGCTCGGCTGCATCCTTGTCGCACAGCTCCAGGAACGGGCCACCTTCCAGCGGGCCGTGCTTCGGGAGCTGCGAATAGCTGCTGTTCAGGAAACGGGTGTGCTGCTTGGGTGTCAGGAGCGCGTACGGGAAGCGACCGCGAAACGCTGCCTCGGCGGGCTCGGCGTAGGTGGGCAGCGCAGGCTGGCCGATTACCACCAGGTGGTCACAGCGCAACTCGACCTTGCCGGAGGGCGTGGGGAAGTCACCGTCGGCGAACGGCCGCCCGTCCAGCGGGTACGGCACCTTCACCACACCCTCGCTGCGGAGTTGCTCGAGGTCGATGGTGGGCAGCGCCGCACGCAGCGCGGTGAGGTCGTCGTCGAACAGTGCGGACTCGGTGAATCCCATCGCCCGCGCCAGCCGACGGTGCAACTCACTGTTGCTGATGGCTTCACCCCGCGGCTCGATGGCGGCTTCGTTCCAACCCAGATACAGATGACCCCAGGGCGTGACCGCGTCGGTCGCCTCGATCTGGGTGGTGGCAGGCAGCACGATGTCGGCGTACCGGGCGGTGTCGGTGAGGAACTGGTCGTGCACCACGGTGAACAGGTCGTCGCGCTCGAGACCCTTGCGCACCAACTCGGTGTTGGGGACCGAGACCATCGCGTTGACGCCGATCATCACGACGCCGTACAGCGGCTCGTCGGTGTCGGTGAGCGCACGGCCGAGATGGACCATTTGCAGACTGCGCGGTTCGCGGCCCGCCAGTAGGTCGGGTCGACCCAGCGCGGCGTAGTCGAACACCTCGTTGCTCCACACGCCGACACTGCGCGAGAAACCGCCACCCTGGTCGCGCCACGCGCCCACCAAGGCCGGTAGGCAGGTGAGCGTGCGAAAGAACATTGCGCCGTGCTCGTGGTGTTCGGCGCCGATCAGCGTGCGAATGGCGGCCGGCCGGATGGTGCCGTAGAGCGTGGCCAGGCGCTCGATGTCGGCCGCGTCGAGGCCGGTGATCTCCGCGGCACGAGCCGGCGGCCAATCGGCGACGTGTGCCGCTAGATCGTCGAAGCCGACGGTGTGTGCGGCCACCCATTCGTCGTCGGTGAGGCCATCGCGGATGAGCACATGCATCATCGCCAACATGAGGGCGACGTCGGTACCCGGCAGCGGCTGCAGGAACCAGTCGGCGGAGTCGGCAGTCATCGTGCGCAGCGGGTCGATGACGATGACCTGTGCACCGTTGGCTCGCGCCTCCTCGATGGTCGGCCACAGGTGACGGTTGGTGAGGCGGGTGTTGGTTCCCCAGAGGATGATCAGCTTGCTGTGCAGCAGGTCGCTGGGGTCGATGCCCTTGCCGGTGCCGTTGGTGGTGGCGGCGCCGGCGCCGGCGGTGGAGCCGCACAGCGAGCCGATGACGCGAGAGGCGCCAAGATGGTGCCAGAAGCGGTCACCGAACATCAATGCGAGCAAGCTCTGGTTGCCCGCGCTGACGTAAGGCATCAGCGCTTCGGCGCCGTGTTCGGCAACGATGGCCGTGAAGCGACTACCGATTTCGGTGAGCGCTACATCCCAGGTGATCTGCTCGAAGCGGCCCTCACCCTTGGCGCCGATACGGCGCAACGGGTGCAGCACGCGGTCCGGGCTGTAGACGCGATCGAGGAAACGGTTCACCTTCGGGCACAGTTCGCCCTTGCTGTACGGGTGTGCGGGGTTACCCCGCAGTTGCACCGCCTGCTCGGTGAGGCCGCTGCCTTCGACGGTCACCTGCCAGCCGCACGTGTCCGGGCAATCGTGGTGGCAGGTGCCACCGACGATGCGTGAAGCTGTGACCATGGAGCTCATGGGTCAGAGGCTACGCGTCGGCAATGGCCATGGCTGGCGACTTTCGGACCACCTGGTGGGCGAGGGGCCAGCAACCTGTCGCGCGCACCACCGTCAGCTTGGAGGTCACGGCCGCGACAGGTTGGCCGGTACGGCTCGTGGTAGCCCCGCATTCGAGCCGCCGCCCCATCTGGCGCCCTTCACCACCCAAGGGCGGCCGAACCGGCCACTTCCGTCACGTTTACTCGCCCATGGGCGGCGAGGGATGCCAGAGCGACGCGCGCTGAAGCGGCGACAGGGGGCACGAAGTGCTAGGCGAAGACGTTGGACAGCACGCTGCCGGCGAGGGCAACCGCCTCAAGGTCGTGGGCATCGGGCATGTTGACGACGATGCCGTCGAGACCCGCATCGAGCAGCTCCTGCACCTTCGAGCCGACCTCGTCGGCGTCGCCGACTATGAACATGCCCCTGACGCGCGCTTGCATGTCGGCGGGCAACTGGTCGATGGTGGCGCCACCGAGACGCTCGCTCAGCTTGGCCTGTGCGGCCTCCATCGTCTCGCCGACGATGAGGGTGCCCAGGCGAGTGCGGCAGATCGTCGACGGTTCGCGGCCCAAGGTGGCGCAGTGCTCGTCGAGCACGGTCATCAGGTGCTTGACGGTGGTGGCGTCGCCGAAAACGTTGCAGGCGTCGCCGTACTGGGCGACCATGCGCAAGGTCTTCTTCTCGCCGCTACCGCCGATGAGGATGGGCGGGCCGCCGGCCTGGACGGGCTTGGGGTTGTTGAGAGCATCGGTGACCTTGAACCACTTGCCATCGAAGGTGGTGGTGTCGTTGACGAACATGCTCTTCGCGATCTGGAGGCCTTCCTCCAGCTTCTCGAAGCGGTCAGTGAAGGTGCCGAATTCGAAGTTGTAGTCCTGGTGTTCCTTCTCGAACCAGCCGGCGCCGATGCCCCAGATGGCGCGACCCTTGGAGATCACGTCGAGACAGGTGACGGTCTTCGCCAGGAACGCCGGGTTGCGATACGTCATGCCGCCGACCATGCAGCCCAAGCGCACCGTGTTCGTGCACGCGGCGAGCGCCGAGAGAAGGGTGTAGGCCTCGAACATGTTTTCCTGCGGGGCGCCCAAGCCGGGCAGTTGGTAGAAGTGGTCCATCACGAACACGCTGTCGAAGCCGCTGTCCTCAGCGGTGACCGCGATGTCCGAGACACGCTCGAACAGGTCGTCGGTGGCGACGCCCGGGTAGCTGAACAAGGGGATCTGCAAGCCGAAGCGAATGTTGGGGTTCGTCATGCAACTGACCCTACGTGGTTGGGTTACTCGGTCAGCGAGCGGATCTGGCGGGCGACCACGCCGAAGTTCTCGAGCCGCTGGTGCAGCGTGTCGGGGTGGCCCATCGCTGCGTTGTAGAACTCTATCCTCCCGGCGAGGCCCTGGTACTTGTCGACCAGCGCGCGTGCGAGGCCGTCCCATGTGGCCTCGGTGCAGAAGGTGGCCAGGTGGTCGTGGGTGATCTGGGCCGCCATCGCCGCGAGGTCGCCTGCCTTCTGGTGTTCGCGGATACGGGCGGTGGTGCCCTCGAAGCCGGCGTCGTCCCAGATGAACGCGTAGTTCGGGGTGCTGCCGTAGAAGCTGAGAATGCCACGCATCAGTTCGCGGTCACCGGCACGTTCGGCCTCGCTGTCGCCGACGATCAGGTTGACCGGCACGATGATGCTGAGGTCGTCCACGTTGCGCTCACCCAGCTCGGCACCGATGGCGACGTTGGGCAGCACGTGCCGGGCAAGGTAGCCGGGCTCGCCGATTGGATGTACGTGCACGTCGTCGGCCACTTCGCCAGCCATGCGCAGCATTCACGGGTTGACGGCCGCGACGTCGACCTTCGGGTCGTCGAAGGCGGTAGGCCCTGGGCTGCACTGCCGGTTCAGCCAGGTGAGCTCGTAGAACTCGCCGCGATGGTAGAGCGGCTCGCCGCGGAAGCCGGCGAAAAACACGCCTTCACGGCGCGGATGTAGTCGCGCATGGCGGGGGCCGGCGGGTCGAACTCGACGCCGTAGCGGCGTGTCACGTGGGTGCGCACCTGGGTACCAAGGCCCAATCGGAAGTGACCACTGGTCGCCTCGTGCAGCTCATGCGGACTGCGCGGTGACCATCGGGCTGCGCGTGAACGCAACCGCGACACCGGTGCTCAGTTCTAGCTTCGGCGCGGCGATCGCAGCGGCCGGGCCGACAGGTAGGCGGTGCGCCCGGCCTCGGTGAACAGGATGCCGTCGAAGCCGGCGGACTCGATGTGGCGTGCTGCGGCGCCCATTTGCTGCAACGGCTTGGGTGTGAGCATGACGTCGACGTGCATGTGGTGAACGTATGACGACGCATGCGTCGCACCGTCAATCGAGGGGGCACTACGGTGACTGGTCTTCATGAATCATGGACAGCACTCGGGCGTCTTGGCCGACGCCCGTCTCAAGAACGGAGCGCCATCATGACCACCCCCGCCGTCCAGGCCCTGCGCGCTGAGCACAGTCACGCACTCGAACTGTTCGATTCGCTGACCGACGCCGAGTGGGCGTTACCGAGCGGCTGTGCTGGCTGGCGCGTGCAGGACGTCGCGCAGCACATGGCCAGCACGTTCCACTCGCTCGCCGACCCGAGCAGCATCGAGACGGGCACCACCGCCGATGTCGAGCAGAACGCCGAGGTGCCGGTGCAGGCGCGGCGCGATTGGTCCGTGGAGCAGGTGAAGGCCGAGTACCGCGAGTGGAGCGAGAAGGGCATCGCAGCGCTGGCCGGCATGCAGGAGCCGCCGTTGGCCGACATGGTGGTGCCGATCGCGAACCTGGGTAGCCACCCGCTGCGGCTGATGGGTAACGCGATCGCATTCGACCACTACTGCCACCTGCGCCACGACATAGGTGCCGCAGTGCGCCGCGCCGCCGACCTGCCCCACGACCCGCTGGTCCTGGAAGTCACTGTTGAATGGATGATGGCCGGCATCCCGCAGATGTGTACCGGGGTGCTTGCCACCTGCGACACCGGTATCAACTTGGTCTTCAACGACCTGCGCCACGTGCTCTACACGCTGCGGCCCGGCGCGCCAGGCGAGCTGTGGGAAATATCAAACGGCACTGACGACTCGCTGCCAACGTGCAACACGTCCGCACACGAGTTCGTCAGCTGGGGCACGAAGCGCACCGATTGGCGACCACACGTGCAACTCACCGACGAATCGGCCGCCCGCACGGTCGACGCGCTCAACGTCATCTGAGCCGACGCGTTGCCGGGTCAGTGTGACCTACGATCGTTTGTCATGACCGTTGTCCTGCTCCACGGAAATCCCGAGACCCCTGTCATTTGGCAGCCGCTGCTGGCGGAGCTGGGCCGAACGGATGTGGTGACGCCGCAGCTGCCCGGCTTTGGTTGCGCCGTGCCCGAAGGTTTCGGCGCCACCAAGGAGGAATACGTCGCGTGGTTCCTCGGCGTCGTCGAGCCGCTTGCCGCCGAGCACGGCCCGGTGGATTTCGTCGGCCACGACTGGGGCGGCGGCATTGGGATGCGTGCGGTGTCATTGCGACCCGAGTTGTTCCGCACGTGGGCCTGCGATGTGCTCGGACTTTTCCACCCCGACTACGTGTGGCACGACTTCGCCAAGATCTGGCAGACGCCCGGGGCAGGTGAGGAGTACTTCGCGCAGAACCAGGCCTCGTCGCCGCAGGAGCGCATCGCGCTCTATGAGATGATCGGCATTCCGCGCGCCACAGGAGAACGATTGGTCGCGGTCAGCGACGATGTGATGAGTGCATCGATTCTTGCGCTCTATCGCTCGGCGCCGGAGTCCGAAATGAAGCTGTGGGGCGAGGCACTGGGACCGGTGGGAACGCTGCCGGGACTGGCGATCATTGCGCCCAATGATCCGTTCGTACGGGGTGAGGATCTCGGCGCTGAGGTCGCCGATCGGTTGGGTGCGACCCGTCATGTGATGGAGGGCCAAGGTCACTGGTGGATGCTCGGTGACCCCGTCGCCGGCGCAGCAGCGCTCACCGCCTTCTGGACCGGTGCCTACTGATGGAGCTGCTCACCCTGACCTGCCCTCGCTGCGGCACAGAAGTTGGCGAACGCTTCTACGGGCCGTGCCTCTCGTGCCGCACCGAACTGCGCCTCAAGTTCCTCAGTGAGGGCCGAGTGGTCGAACTGGCGGAGTACGAGCCGAAGATGAACGTGACTCCCAATGCCGTCGCGCTGAAGGACGACTGAGGACGCGCTGAGGCCCGTCCACGGCTCACTCAGCGGTGGGCATGCCACCGCCGGGCCGGAAGACAGGGTCGTTCGCGGCGGCCTCGCCTTGCGTTGCTGCCCGGGCCGCCGCCATCTGCTGCATGGTGGTGGCCAACGCTGCAGCGGCACCCTCGTGGCTCATGATCTTGCTCATGACTGCGGCGCCGGCCCCGGCCATCAGCGCGCTCTTGTTGGCACCGACGTATTCGGCACTGGCTCGCTGTGCGCGGAGATGTCCGTTGACGGCGGGGATCACGTAGCGGGCGACGAGGTCCCAGCTACGCATCGTTGCCTCGTTGTTGGCCCAGTCGTTGGCGAAGCCGAGCACGGTGCCGAATCCGCCGGTGGTTTCCTGCATTGCCAGCACTGCCTCGATCAGATCGTCGGGAGTGCCGATGACCGCGGCGCCACCGCCCTGCGCGCCGCCGGCAGCGACCTGCTCGAACAGTTCGTCGGGATCTTCCACGCGCAGCGCACCGGGCCGACCGAGCACGTCGACGTTGTACTCGTTGTGCCACTTCTGCAAGCCAAGGATCGCTTCCTTCTTGGCCTGTTCGCGGGTCTCGGCGATGTGCCAGCTCATCAGCACGCGCCAGTTGTCACGGCTCACGGTCTGGCCGTGGGCGGCAGCGGCCTGCTCGGCAAAGCCCCATTGGGTGGGCAGCGCCTGCAGGCCTTCCTTGGAGGTGCTGGCGATGCTGAGTGCGCCGATGCCGTACTTGCCGGCCAACTGCATGCCGCTGGGCGAGATGCTGCTGGCGGTGGTCATCGGCATGGTGTCCTGCAGCGGCAGGATCTGCAGGGCGGCGTTGCGCATGGTGAACCACTCGCAGTCATAGTCGAACCGTTCGTCGCCGCGCAGCAGCTTGATGATCACGCCGAGCGCTTCGTCCTGCCGGTCGCGCTGGGTCATCGGGTCGATGTTGAGCGTGCGCGCGTCGCTGGGTAGCGCGCCGGGGCCACTACCGAAGATGGCGCGGCCGCGGGTCATGTGATCCAGCTGCACAATCCGCTGAGCGACGTTGAACGGGTGGTGATAGGGCAGCGAGACCACGCCGGTACCCAGCTTGATCGTGTGTGTGCGTTGCCCGGCGGCGGCAAGGAACATCTCCGGGCTGGCGATCATCTCCCAGCCGGTGCTGTGATGCTCGCCGCACCAGAACTCGTCGTAGCCCAGTCGGTCGAGGTGGGCCGCCAGGTCGAGGTCGCGCTGGAACTGCAGGGTCGGGCTCTCCCCGATCGGATGGTGCGGTGCCAGAAACGTGCCGAACTTGATCGAGGACATGGAGCGGGAGCCTACGGATCGGCGTGCCCTCGGCTGGAGTCGTGCGCGCCTCGGCAGAGATTCGGTTGCGTTCCGGGCCCGTGGGCGTAGTGTTCAGCTCGAGGGCTCGTTTGCTTTCGATCGCGTCGCTCCAGACCCTGGTTGCGCGTTGACCCCGCCAGGAGGCTCAACGTGTTCGGTGTCCGTAGTAGTTCGCCAGATTCGAAGAAGTGTTCGCGGCCTTGCGTCGCCCTGCTCAGCATTGTCGCGATGGCAAGTTCTTTCGGTGTTGTCGCCGCGGTTCCAAGCACGGTTCGGGCGGTCGATCCGATCGCCACCGTCCCGCTCGGCCTGGCCGAGACGTTCGGTATCCTGACCTCGGCCGCCGTTGGCAACGCTGCCGCCCTGCCGGAGACCGTGATCCGCGGTGACGTCGGCGGCGGCGGGGCAATCACCGGCTTCCCGCCGGGCCTCATCACCGGAACCGTGTTCACCGGCGCAGCGGTCAATCCGATGATGGCCGATCTTCAGGTGGCCTACGACAATGCTGCCGGCCGGCCGGCCGGCCGGCCGGTACGCCTCTTCCCGCGACTCTCAGCGGCAACTTCGGGCCCGGCGTCCACACGACGATTGCGGCGGCGGGCACCGCAGCGGGAGGGACCTTCACCATCGACGCCGAAGGGAACTCCGACGCCGTGTTCATCTTCCAGGTTGGTGGAGCGCTCGCATTCGGGGCAAACACCACCATGACCCTGATCAACGGTGCCCAGGCGAAGAACGTGTTCTGGCAGGTTCTGGGTGCCGCCACCTTCGGCGCCTCGAACGAGTTCGTCGGCACCCTGATCGCTAGTGACGCGATCGGTGCCGGAGCTGGCACGACTGTCAATGGTCACCTCCTGTCGCTCACCGGTGCGATCACGATGTCGAGTACGCAGCTGTACTCGGCGCCGCCCCCGGTGTTCGTCGAGGGTGGACCCACCGCATACACGACCAGCTCGACACCGCTCATCACTGGCGTCACCAGTGTGCGCTCCCCGATGACGGTGACCGTCACCATCGACGGTGTCGATCAGACCCCGACCGTGACGCCGTCAGCGACCGGAGTCTGGTCGTACCAGGCCTCGGCGCTGCTGAACGGCGTACACAACGTGGTCGCCAGTACGGTCGCCGGAGTCGGCAACGTCGGCTCGTACTCGCAAATCCTGACGGTCGACACGACACCGCCTTCGGTGTCCATCGACGGCGGTGAGATCGCCATCACAAACGACCTGACACCGACGATCCATGGCGTCACCGACATCGCCGCAGGGCAGGTCGTGACCCTGACGTCGACCCGGCCAGGGCCGCCCGTCACCCTCACACGTACTGCACTCGTGCAGGCCGACCAATCATGGAGCATCTCGCCAAACGGTTTCACCGCCGGTGTCTGGTCGATCCTCGCACATGTTGCGGACCCTGCCGGTAACGCGAGCACCGACACCCAGACCTTGATCATCGATACAACTCCGCCGACGGCAGCGATCACCTCGAGCGCACTCACTGACGACTCGACCCCGACGATCACGGGCACTACCGAAGCCGACGCAATCGTCGCTGTCAGCATCGATGGGCTCGCCCTCACCGACATCGTCCAAGGTTCGACCTGGGCGGCGACGACGACCGTCGTGCTCTCCTACGGCAACCACACCGTGTCGGTCACCGCGACAGACAGGGCCGGCAACATCGGCACGACCACCCAGACCCTGACCATCAACGCGGTCGTTGCCCGATCGTCGTTTGTGTCGTTGACCCCGGCTCGGGTGCTTGATACGCGCAGTGGTGCGAAGGTCGGGAATGCTGCGGGGACGGGTGCGCCGTTCGTGTTGCAGGTCGCTGGCCAAAACGGTGTGCCGGCGTCGGGTGTGGGTGCGGTCGCATTGAACGTGACCGTCGTTGCCGGTGAGAACCCGACCCTTGGTGGCGGTTACGTCACCGTGTATCCGTGTGGGACGCGACCGGGTGCTTCGAATTTGAATTTCACGACTGGTCAGACGATCCCGAACTCGGTGATCGCACCGCTCTCCGCGTCGGGGACCGTGTGCTTCTACGTGTACGGCACCGCACATCTACTCGCAGACGTGTCGGGGTATTTCCCAGCCTGATGGTCGATGGGTTTCCACTGAACTGACGCGCTTGTTGCTCACAGCCCCAGGTCCGCGAGCGACAACCGCGTCACTTCGCGAATTTTGCCGGGCCGCAGTGCGGGCGGAGCAGGTAACCTGACGCCCGCCAAACCGCAATGCGGGGACGTAGCTCAGTTGGCAGAGCGCTACCTTTGCAAGGTAGATGTCAGGGGTTCGATTCCCCTCGTCTCCACCAGTGAAACCCCAGGTCAGGGGCTATCTAACCAGTTTGTACTCGGTGCCAGGCAGGCGCCAGGTACACAGCAGGTACACAGGACTTGCGCAGACCGGACAAGATTCGGCGGCTCTCGGCGGACCAGCCGGACGGTGCGGTTCTCAAAGAAACTGGTCGTTGCGAGCACCTGCGATGCACGGCAACAACGTTTGGTCGCCGCGATTCAGACCATCGGCCTGCCAACGTGTTTATTCGCGAACTGCTGAATGTGGGATAGCGGCGGCGAATCCCAATCGCCGACGGTCAGTGTGTGACGTTGGCGAGGAGTGCGTCGATCACAGCCG
>JBBQMG010000082.1:0-18478 GCA_038328705.1 Acidimicrobiales bacterium
GGCCGACAAGCCCAAGCGAGCGATCTCCGAGGAGGAGAAGGCGACGCGCAAGGACCGAGTGGCCAAGGCCAAGGACGCGCTCGCCCGGTCCGTGGGCGCCAAGGGCGACTGGGTCATTTCGGGTCGTGCCGCACTGAAGACGTACCTGCAGCGGCTCAACGAGCCCAAGCAGCCCGACGATGCTCAGTTCGAGGCTCTTTTGGCAGCGCCGTTCACGCCGCCGCCGAAGAAGAAGACCAACGACCGTCGTTTCTGACGGCACCGTCATCTACAACGACTAGCACGTACAAGACGGCTCACGCGGTCGAGATCTCGACCGGGCCGGGCACATCGATTCGCGTGGCAGCCAGCCTCACCGGTACGTGGGCGAACGGCAGCCGCAGCTGCAGCGTCACCGTGCTGCCATCGGCGGCGCGCACTGACGCAGTTGTCGCGCTGCTGGTGGCCGGAACCCATATGAAGACGTAGGTGGAACCACCGACCACGATGGTGTCGTTGCCGGCACGCGTGGCGACGTCGGACCTGGTCGGTGTCGACGCAGATGTTGCAGTGCCCGGCAACGTCCACCACCACAGGTACTCGGTGCGGCCGCCGCGCGCCGCCAACTGAACGCCACTGCTCCATGGTGAGCCGTCGGCGGCCACACCTGATGCGACCGGCGTGAACTCGCCCAGCCGATAGTCCGGGTGCAGCCCATACAGCAGCTGCTGCCACTCGGTTTCGTCGGCCAGGCGCACCGTACGGCTGATGGCCAGCAGCTCACTAGTCGGCATGGGGCCGGTCAGGCTCAGCAGCCGATCTGCGGCGGCCCAGGTGACGATTGCGTCCCCGTTTGCGATCAACGTTCCAGCGGTGTACCCGCCGGAGCCCTCCACCCGTCCGGTGGTGAAGTACGAGAGGGTGGCCGGCCGAGTATCCATGTCCACGATCGACTCTCGCAGTGTGATCGTCGCCCCGTCGGGTGTCACCGAACGCATCTCGGTCGCCACGGTTCCGTAGAGCAACTCTTCGGCCCAGTTGGCGGTTCGGGTGGACATCAGACTGTTGGCGGCGAGTATCTCCTCGTCGTATAGAACCTTGCCGTTCTTGTCATCGGCGAGCTTCAACGAGTTGGCGAACTGGACCAGTTCGAGATCCTCGATGTCGAAGGCGCGCACATCGGTGGCCCAGTCGTCTCCGAGGTCGACGATGATCGTGGTCATCGACCGTTCGTTGCGCGGGACGATCAGATTTCGTCCGCCGACCTCGCGGCGAAACGAATTGATCGCGGGGAGCGCATCGCCGCGGCGGCGGTACGTCTGCAACGAGATCCACGGGCTTGTCGGGTTGCCATTTGCGAACAGGGTGTAGCGAGCATTCGCCGGAGGCCGTGTGACGATGTCTGCTGAGTAGGGGCGTAGATCGGACGCATCAATGATGAAGTGACCAGCGGCTATGGGTGCGGGGGTCGTCTCGTCATCTTCGCTGTACACGGCGACCCAGGCGACGACAGCGACAACCGTCAGCGCGACCAGGCCGGCAACCAGTCGGCGTCGTCCTGGGGCAGGCTCATCGAGTGTTGCTGGTTCCGGGAACGGAGAGTCAGCGGGTGCATCGTCCCACCAGCTCGGATCGTCGAGGGTGACGACCTCGATGTGCTGCAGCTCGGGCCGACGGTCACGCATCGCTGGAGAGCCTCGAGGAGCTGATCAGTCGTTGTCGAGCTTGTCGAGGACGTGATGGGCGGCGTCGGCCAGCTTGCCCTTGACGCCGCCCTCCTTCGCGATCTCCTCGAGGCGAGCATCGACCAGGCCGATCTCCTGCCGTGCGCCCTCCAGCGGCGAGATCTTCCCATCGTCGTTGAGATCGAAGCTGACAAGGTCCAGCTCTTCATCCGTCTCAGGGGTGTCGGCTGCGTCGGGTGTTTCGTCGTTGGACATGCTGCCAGTATGCCGCCTCGCAAGGCGTCGTCTATGCGGGTTGCGGTGGATCGTTGGTGGTTGATGAGGCACTTGCCATCAAAGATTCAGTTGTCGCGGGTGTGTGGTGGCCAGGAACGTCTTCGTAATGAACGACTCGGGCCGGCAACCTCGGTCTCAGCCGGCAACGAGCGTGTGGATGTCGCTCGTCACGGTGAGCATTGCGTCGTCGCTGATCTCGCGCGTGTTCGCGTGGACGACGATGATGATCTGACCGGTTCGATCGACGGCGAGCATGGAACGTGAACCGATTGTCTCGCCGTCGTGGAAGGAGAACACGACATGCGGATTGTCGGTGTTCTCCAGTTCGCAGGGACAGGCGTGGGCGAGCCAACCGGTCCCCCATGCGGTTTGGGCAGGTTTGTCGTCGGACGCGGAGATGGGCGTGGGTAGGAAGAAAAAAATCGTTGGTTGCTCCACCGAGTGCGGAGCCGTCGGCGAGGGCCGCACCCCAGGCCAGTACGTCGTGCACCGTGGAGACCATCCCTCCATGTGCCTCGGTGACCGACAGCACCGTTTCAAGGCCGGGGAAGCTCGCCGTGTCCTGGTCTCGGTCGATCGAGGCGTCGAATGAGGTACGTTCGCCCTGGATCCCTCCCCAAGCGTTGTCCTCGAGGGTGAACCAGCCGTGCTCAAGGGTTCGATGGTCGCCGATCGTACCCACGGTGGTGTGCGTCAATCCGAGAGGAACGAGGAATCGTGCCGACAATGCGTCCGACAGCGACTGTCCGGTGACCTTCTCGACGATGATCGCCGCGATCGTGTGGTTCACGTTGGCGTACGCGTAGTGGCCGGGCGCGTAGGCGGCAGTGGGCTGCATCACGGCGAGTGCGTCCTCGAGGGAGTAGATCTTGCTGAGATCCGCGAGCAACGCATCGCGCCACGGCGCTGAGTCCACGATGTCGCCGAGGCCGCTCGTATGCGTCAACAACTGTTGCACCGTGATCCGATCGGCGTTGGGCATGTCGGGCAACCACTTGTCGATCGTGTCGTCGAGCGACAACGCCCCGTCGTGCGCGAGCGCCGACACCTCGGCGCCGACGAAGGTCTTGGTGATGGAAGCGATCAAGAACCGGCCATCACCGGTCTGCGGCGAATCAGGCCTCCGCCCGTCGACGCCGGCGGAGATGACCATTTCACAGCGGTCGGAGAATCGGACACCGGCTGACACGCCGAACGTCCTTTGATCCTCGATGAACGCATCGAGTCGCTCGGTGATTTTCCGAGCTGTGGTGGCGCTGACGTCGAGACACGTTTCCGTAGATGCCGTAGATGCCGTAGATGCTTGGATGCTGAGGATGCTTGGATGCTGAGGATGCTTGGATGCATTGGATGCATTGGATGCATTGGATGCATTGGATGCTGAGGATGCTTGGATGCTGAGGATGCTTGGTCTGCCTCAGTTTTGCACGCCACCAAGGTGCCGACTCCGAGAGCAGCAACCAACAGGCGCAGCGACATGATCCATTTGTGCTTGATCATGGTGTATTTTCTTTCGCCTCTCGCCGATGTGTGAGAGCTTCAGTTGTTCGCGATAATGTCATGGATCGGGAGCACCAGAGCGCGCAGAGCAGCACCCTCGATCGGGGTGGCGTTGAGGTGGAGCACGATCGAGATGCCATCTGGGAACGTCAACATCGTGACTGCGGTACCCGTCTCCGATACCGCCTTGCCGTACGAGGTGAACGTGGGCGTGTCACCCGTGCATGGGCGGTAGCCGCTGAATGGAACACCGATCGGAACCCAGGCGAGCCCGTCGCTCGTTGCGCGGTCCGCACTGAAGTGATCAGCAGTCGGAGCTCGCTCGGCTCCCAGGAACTGGCCGGACATCAAGGACTCGACGAGGTTGGCGAGATCAGCCGTCGTTGATTGCAGACCCCACGAGGCGCCACCCATCGTGAGATACGCGCGCTTCGCTATCCGCGTATCGATCAGCGATCCGTCGAGCACGAACCAGCCTTCGCTGAAGTTCGCCGGCTGGTTCGATCCGTCGGCAAGCGACGTGTCGTCGAGGCCGAGGGGCTTCGCCACCATGGTGTCGATGAGCTCGGCGACTGTGCGACCGGTCACCTGTTCGAGCACGTAGGCGATCACCAGCCGAACGGTGTCGGGCGTCGGGGTCGTGAACGTGCCCGGCGTCGCGGATGGGGGCACCGCTGCCATGAGGTTGACGACCTCCTGCAGCGACCACGTTCGTTCGAGATCGGCGGTGATCGACGGCACCAAAAGGGAGGTGTACGGGTCGCCGAGGCCCGACAGTTCGTCGAGCAGCATGCGAACCGTGATCAGGTCGGCGTTGGGGTAGTCCGGGAGCCAGGTGGCGAGTACCAGCTCGGCATCGAGAGTGCCCTGATCGATCAGCTTCCATGCGATCGCTTCGACAACCGTTCCCGTGATGCCGCTGGTGAGAAAGACCGAATTCGGTTTCGCGCTCGCGCCGTCCACCGTGGTTCCGGCGGCCAACTCATGCAGGGTTCCATCGGGCATGCGGATTGGCCAGCTGCGCCTCGCTCGGCGACAACGTGATGGCTCCCTCGACCATCTGCACCCCACTGGGTCCAACGAGTGAGTCGAGCTGGTCCTGCACCTCGGCCAACCACGCTGGATCCGGTTCGCTGGCTGCTGTCGTCGACGGGGGGACCTCGCTCGTCACAGTCGTCGTCGGGACGGTTGATGGCACCGATGTTGTCGAGCTCAGCACGGTGTCAGGTGTCGACTCCGGGGTGGCGGTCGTCGATGCGTCGCCGCCACAGGCTGCGAGGGCCGATGCGACCAGGACGGCGGCCGTGGCGGTGAGATGGCGAATTCGGGTGTGGGTGGGGTTCATGGGCTGGTTATCGCAAACGCTGGTATCGACGACCTCTAATCGCGGTATCGGCTCGGTATCAGCGCCATTGACGGCCGCGTGTGCGCCCTTGATACTGAGCCGATGCGGATCCAGCTGCTCGGTCCATTGCTGATCGACGGCAGCCCGGCGCAGCTTCCTCCGCGAGACCGCATCGTCCTGGCCAGATTGGCATGGGCGGTCGGTGACGTCGTTACGACCGATTTGCTGGTCGACGCCTTGTGGGGCGGAATCGTGCCGCCATCATCAGGCAAGGTGATCCAGGGTGTGATCATGCGGCTCCGTCGTCGTTTGGGACCGGAGGCAATCGAGACGTATGCCGCCGGGCACCGCCTGGCGGTCGCGGCGATCGACGTCGACGTGCCGGAGTTCCGTCGACTGGTCGCTCGTTCGCGCCAGCTCGCCGAGCAGGGCTCGATCGATCGTGCAGCGCACGCCGCCCAGATAGCACTCGGTCTCTGGCGAGTTGGAGCCGGAGTCGAGCTTGATGCATGCGGGGTGGCCCCTGGCGAACAAGCGCGACTTCGTCGCCAGTCGTGGCCGAGGACGAGCTAGTGCTCTGACCACATGGGTTGGTAGGTCGCGTCCTGCCGACTGCTGCTGCCGGCCTTTCTGGGCGTGCTGCGTCCCGGACCGCGGAACTGACAACACCCAGAACGAGCTATGGGACCATCGCTGCCCAGAAAGTCCTTGCGCACACAAATGGGTGCATTCCGTCTCGGTTGGCGGACTTGGTGTCAAACGGTCCAGAAATGGCGCCCCATAGCGCGCGAACGTTCGCGGTCAGAGCACTACACCTTGAGGGACTCGGTGGGTAGGTCGAACCAGCGGAGGTGTTCGAACTCCGCGGACAGGGCACCGGCGTGGGGGCCGACCTGGTGCCACTCGGGTGCTGCGGCCAGCAGCTCGCGCGCCGCGGTCAGGTAGCCGGCCAAGGCCTGCTCGGATGCTCGTACCCGGTCGATCGGGGGACGACGCAATTCGCCGGTCGCCGCGTCGTACGACAACTGCGAGAGCCGTAACGGTGGCTCCACCGGGCCATTGTGATGGCGCCACAGACCGTTGGCCGGGTCGAAGCGGTACTCGGGCAACAGCTTCCAACCGTGCGTGGCCACCAGGTCCACCGCGTCGACGAGGTACTGGAAGACGGTTTCGGAGATGAAATAGTTGAAACTGACCCGCGTCCACCCGGGCTTGATGCCTTCGCAGCCGTGGGTGATCTCGTGCTCGAACTCGTGCGAGCGCGCTAGGTCGATGCCCAACAGTCGGTGGCCATACGGGCCTGCACACGAACATCCACCACGCGATTGGATGCCGAAAAGGTCGCTGAGCAGCGCGACCACGAAGTTGTGGTGCAGGTAACGCTCGCCCGGCCGTTTGACCACGAACGACAGGATCGAGAGGCGTTCCGAGTGGGTGTTGCCCAGTACCTGCAGCGCAGGGTTGGCCGACCACATCTCAACGGCACGCCGCCAATACGACTCTTCGTGTTGCTTGATGGTGGCGACGCCGACGGCTTGCTTGAGTTGGAAGACCAGACCCGCTCGGATCGACTCGATGATCGCGGGCGTGCCACCTTCCTCGCGATGCACCGGGTCGTCCAGGAAACGGTGCTCGGTCGGGTTGACATAGGCGACCGTGCCGCCGCCAACGACATCTGGCACCCGGTTGGTGAGCAACGCACGACGGATCACCAGTACGCCGGGGGTGCCCGGCCCGCCGACGAACTTGTGCGGGCTGAGCACGACAGCGTCCTTGTACGCGAGCGGGTGCTCGGCGCAGTCCGGAAACATCTCGATGTCCACGTAGGGGGCGGCCGCGGCGAAGTCCCACATCGACAGTGCGTCGCGCCGGTGCAGCAGGTCGGCGATGGCACACGAATTGGACACGATGCCGGTGACGTTCGACGCGGCGGAGAACGAACCGATCTTCACCGGTCGTGCCGCGTGTGCGATCAGTTGACGCTCGAGCTCGGCGAGGTCGATGTGGCCATCGACGTCTTCTGGAATGGTCACGACATCGGCGATGGACTCGCGCCACGGCAGCTCGTTGGAGTGATGCTCGAAGGGCCCAACGAAGACAACTGGCCGATCGGCGATGGGGATGTGCTGCAGCAGGTGATAGCGGTCGTCGAGGTTTGCCGGCAGCCGGATGTTGAGGACGCCGATCAGCTTGTCGATCGCCCCCGTTGCGCCTGAGCCGCAGAAGATGACGCACGTCTCGTCGTCGCCGCCAACCGCCTCGTGGATGATGCGACGTGCATCTTCACGAAGGCGCGTGGTCTGCAGGCCGGTTCCCGATGACTCGGTGTGAGTGTTCGCGTAGCGCGGCAGCACCTCCTCGCGGATGAAGTCCTCGATGAAGGTCAGCGCTCGACCCGAAGCGGTGTAGTCCGCGTAGGTGATGCGATGCGGACCATAGGGGCCATCCATGACCTGATCGTCGCCAATGACCGACTCGCGAATCTTGCGCAGCAGCGGACTGTCATCGGGAGCCATCACGACCATCAACCTATAGCCAACTTCGACGCGGGAATGGCCAGCCGCGGGATCGAAGCGATGTACAGGGACGAGGCCCACTCGCTCAGGCCGACTCACGACACACTAAGGTATTGCCAGTGTCAGTGACAGATCATTGTCGTCGGCCCTTGCTCAGAAGACCGTTGCTCGAATAGCCGTTGCTCGAAGGGGAGTCGTGGGGATCAATCCGCAGTTCAAGGGTCACATCGGGCGTACCGTCGCCGAGTCCGAGCCGTCGTTCGAGCAGGTCCCGCATCCGGGCGAAGAAGCGCCCAATGTGATTGTCGTGCTGCTGGACGACACCGGGTTCGCGCAGCTCGGTTGCTTCGGCTCCGACATCGACACACCGAACATCGACGCGCTCGCCGCCGATGGCTTGCAGTTCACCAACTTTCACGTCACCCCGCTGTGCTCGCCCACGCGAGCTGCGTTGCTGACCGGGCGCTCGAACCATGCCGTTGGCATGCGCTCCATCTCGAACTTCGTCACCGGCTTTCCCAATCAGCTTGGTCACATCTCCGACCACGCGGCGACCGTGGCCGAGGTACTGGGCGACGCGGGCTACGCCACGTTCGCTCTCGGCAAGTGGCACCTGGCGCCGATGGAGCAATGCTCGGCGGCCGGCCCGTTCGACCAGTGGCCCCTGGGTCGCGGCTTCAACCGCTTCTATGGCTTCCTCGATGGTGAGACCGACCAGTTCTACCCCGAACTGGTGGCCGACAATCACCCCATTGACACCCCCGGCACGCCCGACGACGGCTATCACATCTCTCAGGATCTCGTTGACCAGGCGTTGAAGATGATCGCCGACTCGAAGGGTGTGCGGCCTGACCGTCCGTTCTTCACGTACCTCGCGTTCGGCGCGACACATGCGCCCCACCAGGCGCCACCGGAGTATCTGGAGAAGTACCGCGGTCGCTACGACGAGGGCTGGGATGTCGTGCGCCAGCGTTGGTTCGATCGCCAGCTCCAGCTCGGCGTCGTCCCCGAGGGCACCGAGCTGGCGCCGCGTAACCCGGGGGTGAAGCCCTGGGACGAGTTGTCGGACAACGAGCGACGGTTGGCCGCTCGCCTGCAGGAGGCATTTGCCGCATTCCTCGATCACACCGATGTACAGATCGGCCGCTTGGTCGAGGGGCTTCGTCGCCTCGGTCAACTGGACAACACGATCCTTGTGGTGCACGCGGACAACGGCGCGTCGCAAGAGGGCGGCCCGTTCGGTGTCATGCACGAGATGAAGTTCTTCAACGGCATCTTCGAGATGCCTGACGAAGCAGTGCAGCGCATCGACACCATCGGCGGGCCCAACAGCCACACCAACTATCCGTGGGGTTGGGCACAGTGCGGCAACACGCCGTACCGCTGGTACAAGCAGAACACCCATGAAGGTGGCGTGCACGTGCCGATGGTGTTCCACTGGCCCGACGGCGTGCCCGTCGAGCAGCGTGGCACGCTGCGCGATCAGTTCGTGTTCGTGTCCGACATCGTGCCGACGGTGTACGAGTTGGCGGGTATCATTGCGCCGACGGTTCGCCACGGCTTGCAACAACTGCCGGTGACCGGCCACTCGTTCGCGTCGGTGCTGGCCAACCCGTCCACACCTTCGACCAACCAGGTGCAGTACTTCGAGAACATGGGCAGCATGGCGCTGATCGCGGGCGAGTGGAAGGCAGTACTCAAGCACCTACCCGGCGCCGACTACGCGACCGAGGCGTGGGAGCTGTACCGCCTTGCCGATGACCGCTCGGAATGCAACGACTTGGCACAGTCGAACCCGGAGAAGCTGGTCGAGATGGTGGCGCTCTGGGACGCCGAGGCGCAGCGTCAGGGCGTGTTCCCGCTGGATGATCGCGGCTTCGCATTGTTCGGTCCCCGCTTTCGTGAGCGGTCGCCGCATCCGCAGAATCGTCGCTACGTGTACCGTCCGCCCATGTCGCCGCTGCCCTCGCAGGCCTCGGCTGCAATTGGCGGTCGCCACGTCGACCTGACGGCGTCGGTCACCTTGGCCGCAGGCGACGAGGGCGTGCTGTTTGCGACGGGCACTCAGAACTCCGGCATCTCGATGTTCGTGCAGGGTGGCCGGCTGGTGCTCGACTACAACGCGTTCAGCGACCACACCATCATCGAGTCCGACGTCGAGCTGCCGGTTGGCAACGTCGAGCTGGCGGTGCGTTTGCGTCGAGGTGAGGGAATGCTCGGTCGCGCGGAGATCGTTGTCGACGGTCGCGTCGCCGGCGCTGCCGACCTGGGATTGTTCATGCGGATGATCTCGTCCATCGGCCCCAGCGTCGGCGGTGACCACGGCTCGGCGGTCTCCGAGCGCTACACCGCGCCGTACGAGTTCACCGGCACGCTGCACGAGATCGTCGTGCAAGCCAGCCCGGAGAAGTATGCCGACGTCACCGCCGCAGCAGAACGAGCCGAATCCGCCCGCCAATAGCCAATGGAGGGTTCCAACGACCTGGGGAGGGGTTGGAACCCTCCATTAGAATCGGGGGATGACGCTTGACGGAGTGCTCGACAGTTCATTCGCTCGGGAGCTGGATGGGATGTATGAGTTCGGTACGGCGGCACGGGCCTCGTCGCCGCGGCTGCTGGTGTTGAACGATGCGCTCGCCCAAGAACTGGGTTTGGATGCGGAGTGGCTGACATCGCCCCAAGGTGTTGCAGCACTGGTCGGCAACGCGGTACCACTCGGCGCTCAGCCGCTGGCACAGGCGTACTCGGGCCACCAGTTCGGCGGCTTCTCGCCACGGCTGGGCGATGGGCGTGCACTGCTTCTGGGCGAGCTGCCCGACACCTGTGGTGAGCTGCGTGACCTGCATCTCAAGGGCAGTGGGCGCACCACGTTTTCTCGTGGCGGGGATGGCTATGCAGCCGTCGGCCCGATGCTGCGCGAGTACATCATGGGTGAGGCGATGCACGCACTCGGTATACGCACCACGCGAGCGCTCGCCGTCATCGCAACCGGCGACCAGGTGGCGCGCGAGACGATGCTGCCCGGCGCCGTGCTGGCGCGCGTAGCGGCCAGCCATCTGCGGGTCGGCACCTTTCAGTACGCCAGCGTTCACCACGACCCGGCGATGGTGAGGCGGGTGGCCGACTTCGCAATCGATCGCCACTACCCGCAGCTCGCCGGAACCGAAGGTCGTTACCTTGGCCTGCTCGGAGCCGTCACTCGGTCGCAGGCCGAACTGGTCGCTCGTTGGATGCTGGTCGGCTTCATTCATGGCGTGATGAACACGGACAACACCACCATCTCCGGCGAGACCATCGACTACGGCCCGTGCGCGTTCATGGACAGGTTCGACCCGGCGACAAGGTTCAGCTCCATCGACCACAGTGGTCGTTACGCGTACGGCAACCAGCCCTCGATGGTGCAATGGAACCTGGCGCGGCTGGCCGAGACGCTGTTGCCGCTCATCGACGACGAGTCCGAACGCGCGGTCGAACTGGCCACCACTGTGATTCACGGCTTCGTCGAGCGTTTCAACGATGCCTGGCTGTCTGGAATGCGCTCCAAGCTCGGCCTCGTCGCCGCCGACCCGAGCGACACGCAACTGGTCAACGAGCTGTTCGCGCTGCTGCATCAGCAGCAACTCGACTTCACGTCGTTCTTCAGAGTGCTGTCCACCTTCGAGACGCCACCGGCAATCGACGAGTGGACGTCGCGCTGGACGCAACGCCTCCGCAATGAAGGGCGCGACCGCAGCGAGGTTGCTATCGCAATGGATGCCGTCAACCCGGTCTACGTGCCGCGCAACCATCTCGTGGAGGAGGCGCTCGCCGCCGCCAGCGACAACGGTGATCTCGAGCCGCTGCACCGGTTGATGGCAGCGGTCACCAATCCATTCGGTCGGCGCGATGGTTTCGAGCGCTACGCCGAGCCAGACCTGGCCGCGACAGCCGGCTACCAGACGTACTGCGGCACCTGACACCGTGGCGTGCGCTACAACTGCACTGTGAAACTTTCGCCTGCTGCCGCCCGCGAGCGATTGCAGACGTTCATGCGCCAGCTGAACCCCGCCGACGTCGAGCGCCTTGCGCAGAGCATGCTCGCCAGCATCGATCAGGTCAGCAGCTCGCGCTGGGATGCGGCTGTCTCCCGTGCTGCTGGTCTGAGGGGTGACGTGCGTCCGGAGAAGATGAAGTCGCTGACCGACTCGTTCGCGAGAGAACTTGGCGCGTTCGGTGCCACAGCGGGCGCCGCTGCGGCGACGCCAGCAGTGGGCACCACGATCACGCTGATGGCTGCCACTGCAGAGTTGGCCTGGTTCACGGCGCGCGCCGGCGACTTGATCCTGACGGTGGCAGCGCTGCACGGTCGAGCGGAACCGACGGTGGACGAGCGGCGCGCCTGGTTGCTGGCAGTGCTGATCTACGGCGGCTCTGCGCGCGAGGGCTTCACCCGGGCTATCAACGAGGCCAACACCGGGTTGCGTCCGGCCACCGGGGCGCGCCTGCCGATCACCACCCTGCGCACGGTCAACCGCCTGCTGACGCCGCAGCTGGTGAAGCGCTATGGCGCGCGGCGAGGGGCGATCGCGTTGGGAACAGCGCTGCCGCTCGGTATCGGAGCAGTCATCGGTGGCAGTGCGAACTACATCGCGGTGAGGGCCCTGGCCGGGCACGCCGACGAGTTCTTCGCGCGTCTCCCGTACTCCGCGATCGATACGACGGCGATCGACATCACAGGAGTGCTCGCGCCGACGAAAAGTCGAAGGCGCTAGCGAATGGAGAAGGAGCACGCTCACGGGCACGCTCATGGCGCTGCCGCCCTGCGTGCAGGGGCGCGTCACGTTCGGCCGCTCTTCATCTCACTGCTGCTGATTGTTGCGTTCCTTGTCGTGCAGGTGGTCGTTGGCCTTATCACCGGGTCGCTGGCGTTGCTGTCCGACGCCGGCCACATGGCAACCGATGCATTGGGTCTCGGCATGGCGCTTGCTGCCATCAAGGCAGCCTCCACAGCGCGAGCCCATCCGCAGCGCACCTTTGGCCTGTATCGCCTGGAGATTCTGGCCGCGCTCGTGAACGCAGCCTTGCTCTTCGGAGTTGCCGGCTACGTGCTCTATGAGGCGGTCAGTCGGCTTGGTGACGCGCCCGATGTCGCATCATTGCCCGTGCTCGTGGTCGGTGTGATCGGGCTGTTGGTCAACGTGGTCGCGTTCCTGCTCTTGCGAGCTGGGTCGAAGGAGAGCCTCAACCTCCAGGGTGCGTACCTCGAAGTGATGTCCGACATGCTGGGCTCGGTCGGTGTGATCGTTGCTGCCATCGTGTGGGGCATCACCGGCTGGGCGTGGGTCGATCCGGTCATCGGCGCCGCGATCGGCGTCTTCATCCTTCCCCGCGCGTGGCGACTGGGCCGCGAAGCGCTGCGGGTGCTGGTGCAAGCTGCTCCGGCTCGCATCGACCTCGACGTGGTGCGCACGCAGTTGGCCGACATCGCTGGCGTGGTTGACGTGCACGATCTGCACGTATGGACGCTGACCTCCGACATGGAGGTGGCGTCAGCGCACCTCATGGTGGCCGCTGGCACGGATTCGCATGCTGTACTCGACCAGGCCCGCACTCTGCTGGCGACAAACCACGGCCTCACCCACGCAACGCTGCAGGTAGAACCCGACGACCACACCGGCTGCGACGAAGTGAGCTGGTGAGCCAGCCCTGGTCGGCTGATCAGCTGTTTCATACACGCCCAAGGGTCGTCGGCTACCTCTCGGGGGCGCAGGCGCCAACGTGTACCCTTCAGCTTCATGCAAGCACGCATTCTGGGGAACGGTTTGGAAGTTTCGGCACTCGGGCTCGGGTGCATGGGGATGAGCGCCTCGTACGGTCCGCCTGCGGACCGCGGCGAGATGATTGCGTTGTTCCGCACCGCCGTCGACCTCGGTGTCACGTTCTTCGACACCGCTGAGGCCTATGGCCCGTTCGTCAACGAGGAGCTCGTCGGTGAAGCGCTGGCCCCGGTGCGCGACCAGGTTGTCATCGCCACCAAGTTCGGGCTCGTCGGCACCGACGAGTTCCCGCATGGCAGCAGCCACCCGGACGTCGTCCGGGCGACGACCGAAGCGTCGCTGCAACGACTGGGCGTCGACAAGATCGACCTTCTGTACCAGCACCGCGTCGACCCGGAGGTGCCGATCGAGGATGTGGCGGGGACGGTCAAGGAGCTGATCGAAGCCGGGAAGGTCGGCCACTTTGGCATGTCGGAGGCGGCAGCGAGCACGGTTCGTCGAGCCCACGCGGTCCAGCCGGTCACCGCCGTGCAGAGCGAGTACTCGCTGTGGTGGCGGCGGCCTGAGGACGAGCTGCTGTCGACGCTGGAGGAGCTGGGTATCGGGTTCGTGCCGTTCAGTCCGCTCGGCCGTGGCTTCCTCACCGGCGCCATCGATCAGAACACGACGTTTGCCAGCGACGACTTCCGCAACATCATCCCGCGTTTCACGCCTGCAGCGCGCAGCGCGAATCAGGGTCTGGTCGATCTACTGAAGCGCATTGCCGGCCGCAAGAACGCGACCGCGGCACAGATCGCGCTTGCCTGGCTGCTTGCCCAGAAGCCGTGGATTGCGCCGATTCCGGGAACGACGAAGGTCAGCCGTCTCCGGGAGAACCTGGGCGCCACCGAGATCGAACTGACACCCTCCGATCTCGCCGAAATCGAGGCCGCCGCGAAGCTGATCACGGTCGAGGGCGACCGTTACCCCGACGCACTGGAACGGCGAACCAACCTCTGACGCGACTGTGCCCCTCCGCTCGGCGGGCGAGCGAAGGGGCACAGACGTCAGTCTCGTGCGGTACGACTCAGGTGAGGTCGAAACGGTCGGCGTTCATGACCTTGTTCCACGCGGCAGCGAAGTCGGTGACGAAGTTCTGCTGCGCGTCGGACGCGCCGTAGACCTCGGCGATTGCCCGCAGCTGCGAGTTCGAGCCGAAGACCAGGTCGTTGCGAGTACCGCTCCACTTGACCGCGCCGCTGGCACGATCGCGACCTTCGAACGCGTCGGCCGACCCGGAGGTTGGCTTCCATTCGGTGGCCATGTCGAGCAGGTTGACGAAGAAGTCGTTGCTGAGCGTGCCGACATTGCTGGTGAGCACACCGTGTGCCGACCCGCCAGCGTTGGCGCCCAGCACCCGCAGACCGCCGACGAGCACGGTCATCTCGGGAGCGCTGAGGCCGAGCAGCTGTGCACGATCAACGAGCAGCGCCTCGGCCGGCAGAGTGTGGCCCTTGCCGAGGTAGTTGCGGAACCCGTCGGAGCTGGGCTCGAGTGCTGCGAACGAGTCGATGTCGGTCTGCTCTTGCGACGCATCGGTGCGGCCGGTAGCAACCGGAACCGTGATGGTCTGGCCGCCAGCCTTGGCCGCGGCCTCGATGGCCGCGGCACCCCCGATGACAATCAGGTCCGCCATCGACACGGATGTGTCTGACGCAGCGCGCACGCCCTCGAGTACGCCGAGCACACGGCGCAGTTCAGCCGGGTTGTTGACTTCCCACTCGACCTGCGGCGACAGACGAACCCGCCCGCCGTTGGCACCGCCACGCTTGTCGCTGCCACGGAACGTGGAGGCCGACGCCCACGCTGTCGACACCAAGTCCGAGACGCTGAGTCCTGAAGCCAGTACCGCAGCCTTGAGGGCGGTGACGTCGGCGTCAGTGATGGTGCCGGTCGCGGCCGGAATCGGGTCCTGCCAGATCAGTTCCTCGGTGGGAACTTCCGGGCCGAGGTAGCGCGACACAGGGCCCATGTCGCGGTGAGTCAGCTTGTACCACGCCCGAGCGAACGCATCCGCAAATGCGGCCTGATCTTGGTGGAAGCGACGCGAGATGGGCTCGTAGATCGGGTCCATGCGCAGGGCCATGTCGGCGGTGGTCATCATCGGAGCGTGGCTGCGTGCCGGGTCGTGCGCATCGGGCACGGTGCCCTTCGCCTCGGGATTCGAGGGCGTCCACTGCTGCGCGCCGGCAGGGCTGTGCGTCAGCTCCCACTCGAAACCGAACAGCGTGTCGAAGTACGTGTTGTCCCATGTGATCGGCGTACGGGTCCAGGCACCCTCGATGCCGCTGGTGGTGGTGTCGACGCCCTTGCCGGTGCCGAGGGCGTTGATCCAGCCGTGACCCATCTGCTCGATGGGAGCGCCCTCGGGCTCGGGGCCGACGAGGTGCGGGTCGCCGGCGCCGTGAGCCTTACCGAAGGTGTGGCCGCCGGCGACCAGCGCGACGGTCTCTTCGTCGTCCATGGCCATGCGTGCGAAGGTCTCGCGGATGTCGCGGCCAGAGCCGATGGGGTCGGCGACGCCGTTGGGACCCTCCGGGTTGACGTAGATGAGGCCCATCTGGACGGCGCCGAGTGGGTTCAAAAGTTCACGGTCCCCCTTGTAGCGCTCGTCGCCCAGCCACGTGGTCTCCGGGCCCCAGTAGATGTCTTCCTCGGGCTCGAACACGTCCTCGCGTCCGCCGGCGAAACCGAACGTCTCGAAGCCCATCGTCTCCATGGCGACGTTGCCGGCCAGCACCATCAGGTCGGCCCACGACAGCTTGCGGCCATACTTCTGCTTGATCGGCAGCAGCAGCGTGCGCGCCTTGTCGAGGTTGCCGTTGTCGGGCCAGCTGTTCAGCGGTGCGAATCGCTGCGTGCCGCTGGAGGCGCCACCGCGACCGTCTTGGATGCGATACGTGCCGGCGCTGTGCCACGCCATGCGGACGAAGAACGGGCCGTAGTGGCCGTAGTCAGCGGGCCACCACTCCTGCGAGTCGGTCATCAGTGTGGCCAGGTCGGCCTTGACGGCGGCCAGGTCGAGCGTCTTGAACTCGGCTGCATAGTCGAAGTCGGCGCCCAGCGGGTTGCCGGCGGGCGTGTTCTGATGGAGCATCTTGAGGCTCAGCTGGTTTGGCCACCAATGCTGATTGGCGGTGGCGCCAACGGCCGTGTGGGCCGAGTTCGGGCCAGCCATGACCGGGCACACAGCCGGCCCATCGTTGATCTCGAGAACGTTGCCTTCGTCGGTCTTTTCCTGGTCGGTCATTGCTGCTCCTTGGTGAAGAGAGATGTAGGTGATGCGGGTGTGACGTTGCGACAGGTGGGGCAGCGGCCCCAGTAGATGACTTCGGCTTCGTCGATCTCGAAGCCGTGATCGTCGTCGGCAGTGAGGCAGGGAACCGACCCCACAGCGCAGTCGATGTCGAACATGCTGCCACAGCTGCGACAGATCAAATGATGGTGGTTGTCGCCGACGCGATCCTCGAACCGCGCCGCTGAGCCGGCAGGCTGAATTCGGCGGATGAGGTTCTTGTCGACGAGCACGCCGAGCGTGTCATAGACGGCCTGGCGCGAGATGGTGCCGATCACGGCGCGAACATCGTCGGTCAGGTCGTCGGCGGTGGCGTGAGGGCGCATCGACAGCGCGCGCATGATGGCCAACCGCTGCGCGGTCACCTGCACTCCGTGTTGGCGGAGCAGCAGCTCCACGCCGTCGGTCGAATGCGTCACGTCGAACATTCAACCACCAATTCTGGACTTGGTCAACTATTAGATCGACTCCGGATCAGATCTGATGGAGGGTTTCGGCGACCTGGGGCGGTGTTGGAACCCTCCATCAGCTTTGGGCGGGCCGGTCGTGTCGCGGATGATGAGTGCCGACGTCTCGGAGGAGACCGGCGCGGCGAGCAGGCCGCAGACAAGGTCGATGAGGTGATTGGCGAAGAGCTGGTGGTCGGCTCGGCTCTGCCGTTCCCTTGCGCGTGACCCCAACTCGTTGTGTACAAATCGAATTGCGGTGAAACGACGATGTAGAGGTCGGCCGACTGCTTGCGGCGGCAGGAACGGTTCGACGATCTGACTCCAACGCAGCAGGCTGTGGCGACGTGTGACGAGATCGACGACCGCTCGGAAGTGCGTCGGCCGCGCCACCAGTTCGGCGGTGAGCTGCAGGTACTCCGTGCCCCGGCCGACGCGTAGCAAGCTGGCCAACGGAAGCACCAGCGCGGCGGCGAGAGGACGCAGCGCGTCGACCCCGCCGACTGCGATTTCGTCGAGGAGCGTGTTCCGGTGCTCATCGACCGTGTCTCCTTGGCGGTTCAGCAAGTCGCGAAGCAGCCCTTGTCGGTCGTTGAAGTGATACTGCAGCGCGTTCGTGTTCCGCTGGTCGGCAGCGCGCGTGATCTCGCGCAGCGACGGCAGCTCGACCCCCTGCTCGGCGAACAAGCCCAGCGCCGCGTCGAGCAACGCGGCGCGGGTGTCGGTCACTCGTTCCCAACGATGTGCTCGAGCGCGCCGGCCAACTTGCGACGTGCTTCATCGCGTCGAGTTGGCAGATGGCCGCTGGGGAACAACGTGTCGACTGCCTTGTGCTCGCGCAGCACCTGGCGGGCCACCGTGATCTTGTGCACCTCGGTCGGGCCATCGGCGATTGCCATCACTTCGGCGGCGATCATCATCCCCGTGAACGGCATCTCATTGGACACACCCAGCGCGCCATGAAGGTGCATCGCCCGCATCACCACATCGTGATACACCTTCGGCATTGCCACCTTGACCGCGGCGATGTCCTTGCGGACTCGCATGTAGTCCTGGTGCTCGTCGATCAGCCAGGCGGTGCGCAGCACGAGAAGACGGAACTGCTCGATCTCGATCCAGCTATCCGCAATCTGCTCCTGCACGACGCCCAGCGAGGCGAGCGGACCGGTGCGCGTCTGGCGGCTCAGAGCACGCTCACACATCATGTCGAATGCCTTGCGGACCTGCGCAATGGTGCGCATTGCGTGGTGAATGCGGCCGCCGCCGAGACGTGTCTGCGCGATGGCGAACGCTTGGCCTTCACCGCCCAACACGTGATCCGCCGGTACGCGCACGTCGGTGTAGCGCACGTAACCGTGCGAACCATGGCCCTCCGCCTCGCCACCCACGCCGACGTTGCGGACGATTTCAACGCCGGGCGTCTCCGCCGGGACGACGAACATGCTCATGCCCTGGTAGGCGCTGACATCTGGGTCGGTGACGGCCATCACGATGTAGAAACTGGCGAAGCGAGCGTTCGACGAAAACCACTTCTCGCCATTGATCACCCATTCCTCGCCGTCACGAACTGCACGCGTCGTGAACAGCGTCGGGTCGGCACCGGCGTGCGGTTCGGTCATCGAGTAGCACGAGGAGATCTGG
>JBBQMG010000083.1:0-18179 GCA_038328705.1 Acidimicrobiales bacterium
CATCCGCTCGACGCGGCCGGGGGGCGCGTGCAGGTGGAAGTCGCTCTCGATCAGTCCAGGGCGAACGCCGTTGACGCGCACACCAACATTGGCCAACTCCTTGGAGAGGCCGACAGTCATCGTGTCGAGCGCGCCTTTCGACGCCGCGTAGTAGACCCACTCGTTGGGGCCGCCCAGCACGGCGGCCTTGGACGAGATGTTGATGATGCTGCCGCCGCGACCACCAGTGTCGGTGCGCATCCGCCATGCAGCCTCCCGAGCGCAGAGGAATGGGCCGGTGATGTTGACCGCCCACAGGCGGGCCAGCATGTCGGCAGTGACGGTGTCGAGTGGCCCGTAGCCACCGGCGATGCCGGCGTTGTTCACGAGCACGTCCACGCGCCCGAACCGCTCGTCGACGGTCTCGAACATGCGCAGAACATCGGCCTCGTCACCCACGTCGGCCTGGACGGTGACAGCGCGGCACCCGGTCTCGCGGATTTCGGCGGAAAGTTCTTCGGCTGCGTCGGCAGAGGTGGAGTAGTTCAGGACCAGGTGGTAGCGCTGAGCTGCCGCAGCGCGAGCGACAGCGGCACCGATGCCGCGGCCGCCGCCGGTGATGAGCATGACCGCACGTTCTTCAGTCATCGAGCCTGGCCTCCAGGCGTGCCCGAATGGCGGGCCACTCGGAGGGGAGAATGGAATAGGACGCGGTGTCGCGAGCCCTGCCGGCTTCGGTCAGGTGACCCATGTTCGGTCGATGTTGACGCAGGATGCCTTCGAACTGTGCACCCAGGCGCACGATGGCCTCGCGACTGCGTTGGTTCAGCGCGTCGGTGCAGAGGGCTACTCGAAAGACGTCCCACTGCTCGAAGGCTTGCGTCAGCAGGAGCAGCTTGGCCTCGGTGTTGATCGGGCTGCGCTGCGCACTGCCTTCTAACCAGGTGCCGCCAATCTCCACTTCCGCCGGCGAGTCGCGGCCGGTGTACCAGGTGACGTTCAAGAAGCGTGTGCATCCGACAGCTGCGCCGTCGGCCCGGCGGCGCTGCACGAATGGCACCACGATGTCGCGCTCGGCATCGCCCAGCAGCCAGTCGAGGTAGCCGTTCATTGCTTTCTCATCGGCCGGTACCGGCGTGTAGCCGTATGTACTGCGGTCTTGGTTGGCAGCTGCCAGCAGGTCTGCTGCGTGGCCGCGGGTGAGTGGTTCGAGTTGCACGTGAGTGCCGGTGAGGGTGAATGGTTCGAGCCGCATGCACTGACAGCTTCGCACTACGGTCGCTGGTCATGAGGGTCGTTTCGTGCAACAGCTTTGGACCGGTCGCCAACTTGACAGTGGAGGACCGGCCGTCCACGCCGATCGGGCCGGGCCAGGTACGTATTGCGGTCACGGCCGCCGGTGTCAATTTCGTCGACGGATTGTTCGTGCAGGGGCTGTACCAGATCAAACCGCCGTTGCCGTTCGTGCCTGGTGGCGAGATCGCCGGCGTGGTCACTGAGGTGGGCGACGGTGTCGCGACCCACGCCGTCGGCGACCGAGTGTTCGCCAGCACTGGGCTCGGCGGGTTCTCCAGCGAGGTGCTGTGGCCGGCGAGACGCGCGATGCACACGCCGGAAGGAATGTCCGACGGGCAGGCGGCAACGTTCGTGCAGAGTTATGGCACCGCCTGGTTCGCACTCCACAATCGGGCGCGGGCGCAGGCCGATGAGTGGCTGCTGGTGTTGGGTGCCGGTGGTGGTGTCGGGCTGGCGGCGGTCGACGTCGGCCATGCATTGGGGATGCACGTGATCGCCGCGGCCTCCAGTGAATCGAAGCGGGCGATCGCGCGGGCGCACGGGGCCCAAGAGGTGATCGACACCTCGACGGAGAATGTGAAGACGCGGGCGAAGGAACTCAGCGGCGGGGGAGTGCACGCGGTGTACGACCCGGTTGGTGGTGCGCTGGCCGAGGCCGGTTTGCGCAGCCTGCGCGACGACGGGCAACTGCTGATCATCGGCTTTGCAGCCGGCGAGATTCCACGGCTGCCGGCCAACCAGATCCTGCTCCGCAACCGACGCGTCACCGGCGTCGATTGGGGCGGATGGGTGGGCGGTCATCAAGCGGAGAACGAACAACTGCTGGCCGACGTCGTTGCCGCGATTGGCCGCGGTGAGCTCCATCCTGTGGAGCCCACCGCGTACGTACTCGATGATGTCGCCGTTGCCCTGCAAGATCAGCTCGACCGCAAGGTCACCGGCAAGAGTGTGCTCGTGCCGTGATGGTCAGAGGCCCTGCCAGGCCTTCATCAGGTTGAGTGCCGCGATCCGGCTGTCGCCGTCAATGGTGGCGCTGGTCTGATACGGGTTGCCGTTGCTGTCCCAGTACACCGAGTCACCTTCACCAGCGTAGAAGCCTTCGGCGCCTTCCAGCGGAACGATGTCGATCTGGAAGTTGGTCTTCACGAACTCGATCTGGCCGGCGATGGTGCCGCCGGGCTTCAGGGTGAACGAGATGCCCGGGAACTCGTCGGTCGCACGCAAGAGGGTGCACGTCTGCTGGGTGCCGGCCTCGCCAATCCCCAACGGGTCCTTCACCGGCACGCCGCATTGGGCCGGGGTGTCGTCGGTTCCGGAAAGCGGAACTGAGCGTGCCTGGAATTCTTGGTGGAGCGGTACACGCCCCGGAATCTGCCCGACCGTCATAGTCGGGATGTGATCGTTCGGCTCACATCCCTGCAGCTGTCAGGCAGCTGACAGCGGCGCCAGCACCGATGAGTAGGATCACGACAGGACACGTTGGACCGTGTCCATCACACGACGGGGATCGGCCATGGAAAGGGCAACCATGAACACGTATGCACGCACGCCACGACGTCTCAGCCAGAAGTTTGCTGCCGTGTCGCTGGCTGCCTTCGGTGTCGGCGGGCTGGCACCCGCGGTCGCAGGCGCTGGCAGTGGCGACATCACTGTCCCGATCAACCCGTCAGCATCGACGACCGTTTCACCGGTTCCGGCCGCAACGGTGACGGCGAGTTGCATCGTTGCGGGGCGCACGACCTCGACAGTGTGGTTCGGCTACACGAACACCTCGGGAGAGCGGGTGACCGCCGTGGTCGGTGCCGACAATGCGGTCGGCCTCTCCGTGCCGAGCAACGTGATCAACCGCGGTCAGGTCGATCAGCTGCTGCCGGGATCGGTCGCTCGCGCTTTCGCTGTCGGCGTGCCCACCGGCGCCACTGCCACCTGGACCGTCAAGGTCCCCGACCTTGCGAACCCCGGCTCGTCCACCACCGTTTCGGCGACCGGAGGGCCGTCCACCGCGGCGTGCGCAGCCGGCACGACGACGCGGTCGGCCACGATGCAGGCAGGGCCTGGCGAGATCCCATCGGTCATTTTCACGGTCAGAAAGCAGGTGCGCAACAGCAGTGGCCTGCTGACCGGCGTTGCGGTGCAGTTCGGTGTCGCCGACCTCACGACGACCTGTTCGGACGGCGGTGTCCCCCTCGAGCCCAAGGTGCTGTGGGGCTACGGTGGGTCGACGGCGCAAATCAACGGCGCACTGGTCGGCGCTGCCGGAGACGCACTTGCACCGCTACCAGCCCGCGCGATCGTTCGCACCGATTCCACCGCCGACTACTCGTTCGTTCGCAGCTATCGGTCGACGCGAACCGTCGCCGACCCGCAGCGCTTGTGGGTCTTCGGAAACCTGCAACAGCAGGTGCAGGGCACGGTCCCGTCTGCCCGCGGCCTCAGCTCGGAGACAGTGATCGCTGACGTCGTCGCTCGCTGTCGGTTCGGCACCCGCGTCGTCACCGGACCGAACACATACTGGGTTGATGCCAGCGGACGACCGATCGCGTTCCAGATCGTCACCGACATGCCCACCCAGACGACTCGCTCAGCATCGAGTTGCTTCCTCAACGGATCAGTGGTCGTGAACTGCGACGTCCCGATCATCGGCCCCGGCCCCGGTGGGCCTCGGTTTCGTTGACGCCTGCGGGTCTTGTGGAGCGGTCCGCTGGCTGAGCGGGCCGAACCACGGCCGCGAGCAGATACCGAGACGCTGATCACGCTCGTCATCGGCATCGTCAGTTCTCAACCCGAGCGACGCCTGCACTGCCAGCAACGCTGCCAACTCGGGCTCGATTGCCGAACTCGTTGCTTCGTTCAGTGCGTCGGCGAGCATCGGTTGCCACGACGGATCATCGTTCAGCCGAAGCCCGACGACGATCAGCCGGTGCAACATGGCTGGGACGAGGTGATCCGAACCGAACCGCTCTGCTTCGTCGAGCAGCCCACGCGCATGAGCGATTGCTTCCTCGACGCGGCAGGACAGCAAGAGCATCTCGACCAGACCGCAGGCGTGGAATGCGCCGATCTCCCCATCGTGCCCAGTGATCTCGACAACCAGGTCGCGGGCACGATCAAGCAGCGCGTCGAGCGTCTCGGGCGAGAGGCCGCCACGACGAACGCGGGCCCGCACGCCGAAACTCTCCGCGATCTGCAGTGAACCGTCCAGCACCCCTGCGGCGGCGAACGTGCGAGCGGCGCTAAGAGCAGAACGCTCGGCCTCATCGACGTCGCCCAGCTCCAGGAGGATCGATGCCAGCGAGACACTGCTGACCGCTGAGTTGACGACATCACCGGCGTCACGGAAGAGGTCGAGGGCACGGCGATACCCGAGCGCCGCCTCCGGCCAGTTCCCACGACTGTCGGCCGCCATCGCCAGGTTGCCGATGGCGATGCCGATGCGGCGCGGGTCGCCAGCCAGCCGAGCGTAACCGAGGGCCTCCATCGCTGCTTCGTGGCCGCCCGCCCCGCCCGTTGCGTTGCGGACTTGCTCGATCACGGACCAGGCTTCGCTGGCAACGTCATGATCGACGATCGCGTCGACGGGGCCGGAGTCCGCCGCCACGACCAGCGCGCGCTCCGCATGATCCAAAGCCTTCGCCCACTGTGCCCGCCATACGGCCTGCCATGCCCGTTCTACGAGCACCCGGCTGCGGAGCTGACGATCGTCGGCGGGGACCTGTCGTTCCGCGTAGCTGAGCAAACCGGCTGCTGACTGCGGCGCACCCCGCCGACGTGCATTCGCCGCACGATCGATGTGGAAAGCCGCACGACGTGCAGGCTCCACGACGTCCACCAGCACTTCGAGCGCGCTGGCCTCCATGTCGGCAAGACCCGCGAGTCGCGCATCAGCCGCCAACTGCTCGGCGAGATCGGCGATCGCCGAAGGTGCCGCCGAGCTCCGCCGCGACGCGTCCATCGCTGCTTGGAGCCACGTCGCCGCGGTCTGAGTGGCACCAACCAATCGGGCGCGTGCCGCTGCCGTGGGCGCCCAGCGAACAACGCCCGAGTCGTCGTGCGCCGACAACCAATGAGCGGCAACTTCACCGGGCCGAGGGTCGACCGTGCCCTCCAGCCAGGTGGCCATCTGCCGATGCAGTTGACGTCGACGCGCCACCGGAAGTCCTGCTTCGGCGATCGCGCGCAGCGTCTCATCAGCGATGCGCAACGCGTGCTCCGTCACTTCGACCGGGATCTGCTGTGCGGTGAGCTGTTGCGCAAGTGCTGCCGCATCAACTCCGAGGATGTCCGCGCCCGCCTCGAAGACGACCTCGCTGCCCAGGGTGGCGACCTCGCGAAGGGTTCGCCTCAACGGCGCCGGCAGCCGATCGATGCGAGCCGCTACCAACGATTCGATCGACGGCGGAAGCTCTGCGCCCGCCGGTAGGCCGGCGAGCTCAACAGCGAACACGGGGTTCCCGGAGGCAGTTGCGACGATGGCGTCGATCTGCGCGTCGCTGAGCGGCAGTGGTGCAGCGTCGATGACGACTCGTCGAGTTGCCGCGTCATCGAGCCGCTCGAGCACGACGGTGGCTGCACCCAGGTCGGCATTCGGAGACCGACCTGCGAGCAGCAGGCGGCGACCATCACCGTTCGTCCGCAGGACAGAGGCGGTGACAGCGAGGACCGCATCCGTTGCCTCATCCATCGAGTCGGCATTGTCGATCGCCAGCAAGGCATCCTTCGGCCAGCACGCAATCAGTCGGTGACTGATCGCCTCGATCATCTCGACCCATCCGTGGGCGGCGACGGCCGTATCGGATGTTGCCGAACTCGCGCCCCGCACTAGTGCCTCGTCGAGAGCTCGCCATGCATCCTCTCCGCCGAGATCCTCGACGACGCGACGCAACGTTCGAAGCGGTGCCGCCCCGTCCGCCACGACGGCCGACGTGACGACTCCGTGGCGACCGTTGCGACGGAAGCGCGCCGCCACATCGCGCACGAGCAGCGACGCGCCAAGACCACGTTCAGCCACAAGACTTGTCACGACGTTGTGCTCGATGGATTCGAGCAGCCGGGCGACATCAGGCGCCCGCCCGTGCATCATTGCGTCGAGCGGCAGTTCGCCAGACAGTCGTCGAGTACCGAGGTTGCGTACGATTCCGGCGTCCTGCGCGGCCCGCTTGCCCTTCACCGCAATCGGCGAAACCACATCGACTCGTGCACCGGGCGGCAGCGCCGCGATCAGACTGCGGCTGGCCAGTAGCGCCCCACGGGGCGCGTGGGCGGCAAGGCGGGCCGCAAGGTTCACCGCATCGCCCATCACCGTGTAGGTCCGTCGACGCGGATGCCCGACGTCACCAGCAAACACAACGCCGAGATGCGCACCTGCCCGTACATCGTGGCCCGCACCCACCTCCAAGATGCGCAGCAGCGTCTCCACCAGCCGTTCGCAATCGTCACCGAGCGTCGTGGGTACACCGGCTGCGAGGATCAGCTTCACGGAGTTCACCGAGACGTCGGTCGCCAGCAGGTGGACACCCATTGTCGGCGACAACGCGTCGAGGGTCGCAAGCACCGGATCGATTGCCGCTGATAGCCCATCGCGTTCGACCGCGAGAGCGTCGACATCGCCAATGACGATGAACCCGATGGCTGCCGGCCGGTGTTCCGCCAGACCAGGCGTCTCCACCGCCGACCGCAGCGCCTCGGAGAGCACTGACCGCGCATCGGCAATGTCGTCCGGTGATGCGTCCAGCCGGTCGCGGGCAGCGAGGCTCACGGTGTCCGAGGTTCGACGGAGCCGCAACCTGGCGCTGCCGTCGGCAACGCGACGAACCCGGCTCGCTGGTAGCACTGCTGCCACCGCTTCACTGATTGCAACCTCGCCGGCAGAAGCCGCAGCTTCGTTGCGTAATACCTGGCTGACCGCTTCCCCAACGGGGATCACCTCGACCCACGAACCGGCCCACCGATGCATCACGACGCGTCCGTCGTGTACCCCTATCGATTGGCGCAGCACGACGGTTCCGCCGGGAACCTCGACGGGAGGTAGCGAGGCGATGACGCGCTGCATCGCCTCAGCTGCCGACAGTGCTCGCGCCACACGATCGTCGCCTTCGAAGGCAACGAAGAGCGCGTCGCCGCCGAAGCGGAGCACGTCGCCCTGCCGGTCGAGCACACACCCGACGAGTAGTTCGAAGCAACGGTTGACGGCGGCCGTCACCGCCTCGGCCCCTGCGCGACCCAGCACGGCGAGCCGTTCGGTCAGGGCGGTGTAGCCCGAGACGTCCGCGAACAGCAGGGCTGCATCGATACTGACTGTGGTCCCACCCGTGGCACAGCGTCGGGTCAGCCCGGCACTGTAGGGACGGTGATCGACGGGACTCATTGCCGAGCTACCAGCGAAGCGCGGCCCGTTGCGCGAGTCGTTCCGCATCGATGACCGTCACCTGTCGCCCGACCACGGTGAGGATGTCGTCGCGTTCGAGTATCGCGAGCATCTGGTTGATCGATTGCCGGGCGCCACCGAGCAACTGCCCGAGCTCGGATTGGTTGAGTAGAAGTTCGAATTTCTTCGATCCGCGAGCGGCAGCGAGCTCAGCCTCGCCTCCGAGGTACTTGGCCAGGCGAGCACCCAGGTCGAGGATCGTGAGATCCGTCAACCTCTCCGACGTCGACCGCAACCGCCGTGCGAGATGCTCGACGAGTGTCCGTGAGATCGCACCGTCGCACTCATATGCCGAGACGAACGTGTCGCGTCGAATGTCGATGACCGTGGAATCGCGCAGCGCTCCCACAGACGCCGAGCGAACGACGCCGTCGAGCATCCCCAGTTCCCCGACGTGGTCTCCTGGGAAGAGCACCGTCAGCGTGGGCTCCATTCCATCGAGCGAGGTCGTGAACACACGCAGGAATCCGTCGGCGAGGACATACATCGACGACGGGGCGTCGCCTTCCATGATCAACAGTGCCCCGCGTTGAACGCGACGCACACGTGCGTCGGCAGTCACGGAGGCAATCGTCGAGTCGGCAACATCCGCGAAGAGTGGACTGCGGCGAAGACTGCGGGCAACATCCACCACAGTCGTGTCCGCCCGGCCACTCATTGCAGGTCGTCTCCCATCGCGTCATGGCGTGTCCTTCGCCGGATTGTCGACTGTACCCCGACGGCCCCGGGTCACACAGCGACCTGGGTGTCCTGCACGCCACAAAGCGGAACTGAGCCTGCCCGCAAACCTACGTGGGACGTGGGACCTTCCGAACAGTGTCGATCGCCACAACGAGAAGAGGGGCACCCACCGGGCGCCCCTCTTCGTGCATTCTGTGCGCCCCCTGGGTTTCGAACCCAGAACCTGCGGATTAAGAGTCGGCTTCAGTCCGTGTCAGCCCGTGCTGCCGGGTGTTGTTTGACCTGCTCAGGGCAGGTGTGATGGTCCAGACAGTACAGGCAATATCGTCCTGTGTCGTCAAGTTTCGCGGCAGAATTCGCGGCAGAGCATGTCGGTGGCAGCTGCGGCCCCGCTGCGGAACTCCTACTCGTCTATGACGCTCCGAGCGTCTTCACTGGAAGATTCGGAGCGGCGGCGAGGTGAGCGTCTGTGGTCAAAAGCGGAGCATCGAGACGCCGAGCCAGGGCCACGTAGCAGGCGTCGGTGAACGTGATGTTGTGTCGCATGGTCCAGGCCTCCGCGGTGAGCGTCGTCACGCCCGCTCGCCTCAGTCGCCAGCTTGCAAATCGGTGGAATGCCCCAGCGACATCTGCAGGCGACATGATCGAGCGAAGTTCCCATCGACGAAGGACTGCGAGCACCTCTGCGTCGAAGAGCCCGTCTGGTACCCACGGTGCCGCGCCAGCCGGAATCAGGCCCTGAAGGCGCACGCCCGTCTCAGTTCGTGTGATGATCTCGACCGCAGCCGAGGCATCGATGACGATTGCGGCAGTCACACGTCGTCGTCGGCATAGGCGTTACGCAGCTCGTCGATAGCGCTGACCGGGAGAACAACTACTGGGAGGACCTCGAGGTCCGACAGCCACTCTGCAAAGCGTGTGGCGATCTCGGAGTCGCTCAGGCCGTCGTCGACGAGGTCGATGACGGGCTCCACAGGGAGGGTGTCGGCGTTGCGTGCCATGTCGCAACGATAACCGACTTGTGGAGTGCCAGTGCTGTCCATTCGGCAGCGATTCCGTGCTGCGCCCTGGCCGCTTCGTGCTCTGTATTCCTCCGGAGAAGTTGTGACGTTTTCTCCCCGTTGGGGGTGGGTTCTACCCGATGAAGGGTGTGGGCGTCACGAAGTCGCGTTTGGGGAGGCATGAGCTGTTGTGAGAGCAGATTTCGGTGTTCCCGTCGATGACCGTCCGCCGGACTTCTTGACGGTGGAAGAGGCCGGCGCGGTGTTACGGCTCAGTCGTGGCAAGGCCTACGAGCTTGCTCGCGAGTTCCTCGCCACAGGCGGCGCGAGCGGGATGCCAGTGATCCGGTTGGGCCGACAGCTCCGTGTCCCGCGCGCCATTCTCGAACATTGGATCGGCGGCCTGATCACGTGGCCAATCCGAACGACTCACCCGACTGAGCCCGTCGCGATCGCGTCTCCAGTCGCGTCGAAGACGTCGAGGTCCCACGGGACTCGTCCACCTATCCGCCGCTCGCCCCGCGTCGAGCAGCCTTCGATCCCGTTCTCCGCGTGACGCCATGATCGAACTTCACCTTTCCCGACCTCACGACATTGCAATGACAGACGAGTGCACAGCGACGCGAGTGTGTGGCGGTGTGTGGTGACCGTTCGCGTGACCACGTTGAAGGGCGCCGAGGCAGGCGCGTACTACGTCGAGCAGTTACCGAACTACTACCTCGACTCGGGTGAACCGCGTGGCATCTGGTTCGGCGACGGAGCCCGCCAGCTCGGCGTCACGGGCGAAGTCGGCGACGAGGCGTTCCTGGCAGTGATGGCCGGCATGGACCCGCAACGACCGGATCGCGATCTCGGTCGCCGCTACGACGACAAGTCGGTACGCGGTTTCGATGTGACCGCGTCGGCACCCAAGTCGGTCTCGGTGTTGTGGGCGCTGGGTGATCAGCACGTCCGGCGCGCCGTGCTCGACTCGCACGACACTGCGGTGCGGGAGTTGGCCGGTTGGATCGAGGCGCACGCTCATACCCGTTACCGGATCGGTGGTGAGGTCGCGGTCGTCGACGCTAAGGGGATCGTGGCCGCGGCGTTCCGGCAGCACACCAGCCGGGCTTTGGACCCGCAGTTGCATACGCATTTAGTGATCGCGAATCGGGTCAAGTCGCCTGACGGTCGTTGGTTGGCGCTCGATGGTCGGTTGATCAAACGCGATCAGCAGACACTGTCGGCGTTGTATCACGTCTCGTTGCGGGCCGAGCTCACAGCCCACCTCGGTGTCCGCTGGCATCAGCCCGAACACGGGATCGCCGAGATCGCCGATGTCCCCGACGCGTTGTTGGCCGAGTTCTCAACCCGCACCGCAGCGGTAGCCCGCAGGGTCGACGACAAGCTCGACCGGTTCATCGAAACGATGGGTCGTGAGCCGACACCTCGTGAGCGGTGGCGGTTGGAACGCGAAGCTGCCAATGACAGCCGGCCAGCAAAGGCTCACGCCGCCGACGCGCAAACTCTCCATCAGGGTTGGGCCGCGCAGACGCGGGCGCTCGGCCTCGAACCCGCCGCCGTGGTCGAGCGCGCGATCGATCTGGTCGCGGGCCGTGATGTTGTGGACCGGGCGACGACGATGTCGATGATCGACACCGCAATGGCGACGATTTCCGAGAAGCAGTCGAGCTGGCGGCCAACCGAGCTGCTGCGAGAACTGGCTGCGCTCGTCCCGACAGACACGGTGATACCGACGCCGCGTCTCGTCGAATGGTTGAACAAGCTCACTGATCATGTCGTCGACAACTACTGCGTCGAGGTCTCCAAGCCGATTGAACCCGATGCCTTGTTGCGCAAGGACGGTCGCCCCGTCACCGAATCGGTCGTTGACCGTGCACTCACCACACAGGCGATCCTTGACCAAGAAGCCGCGCTGATCGACTGGGTCGACTGCCGCCTTGCCTACGACGGCATCGACCAACCCGAAGCCGTGACCCGCAGCGGATTGGACCTGAACCCAGCCCAAGCCCACGGCGCGGCCGCTGTCGCCGGCGCCGCCGACATCGTGCTCGTCGTTGGGCCGGCCGGTACCGGCAAGACCACCGCACTTGCACCGGCTGTCGCCCAGTTGCGTGCGGACGGGCGGCCCGTGTTCGGTGTCGCACCGTCGGCGACCGCGGCCGAGGTGCTGTCCGATGAGACCGGACTGGTCGCTGACACGCTCGACAAGCTGCTCATCGAGCACCGCCTCAACCGGCCACCCGATCACCGCTACGACCTCCCCGTCGGCGCGACTGTGATCGTTGACGAAGCCGGCATGTTGCCGACCACCAAGCTCGCCGAACTCGCCGACTTGGCAGACGTGAAGGGCTGGCGGATCGCGCTCGTCGGTGACCCGTTGCAGTTCTCAGCCGTCGGTCGCGGCGGCATGTTCGCGCTCCTCGTGGACACGTTCGGCGCGATCGAACTCGACCGGGTCCATCGCTTCGACAACGAATGGGAACGCGAAGCCAGCCTTCGACTGCGGCGTGGTGACGTCACCGTCGCCGAGGTCTACGAAGCCCACGGCCGACTTCACTGCGGCACTCCGAACCAGATGGAACGAGCCAGCGTTGCCGCATGGTGGGAACGACGACAAGCCGGCAACAAAGGCTTGCTGATGTCGCCGACCAACGAAGCAACCGAACGCCTAAATCAACGCTGCCAACAAACCCGCATCCGGGCAGGCGAGATCGACACCAACGGCCGGCACCTCACCGTCGGCGTCTATACGGTTCATGCAGGCGACGAGATCGCGGCCCGTCAGAACGACCGGCGGCTCACCACCGACCGGGGTGAGATGGTCCGTAACCGGGCCGTGTGGACCGTCGACCACGTCCACCCCGACGGCTCACTCACCGCGACCGGCAAGAACGGCACCGTCCGGCTCCCCGCCGCGTACGTCGAGGAGCACGTTGAGCTTGCCTATGCGCGAACCGTGATGGGCGCTCAGGGCCGCAACGTCCAAGGCGGGGCCAGCTTCTACGAGAAGCCCACCGACGTGCGAAACCTGTACGTCGCGATGACCCGCGGAACCGCCATGAACGAAGCATTCATTGTCGTCACCGGCGAACAAACCGCAGTCGACGTCTTCGCCCAATCCATCGCCACCGACTGGATCGACCTCCCAGCCCACGCACGCCGGGCCGAACTCCGAGACGAGAAACCCCACCGCCCCGGACTGCTCGACGGCACACAACTCCGCGAGTTACACGAGCAGCGCTACGACATCGCCTCAACGATCGAACACGCCGAGACCACCCTCCAACGGCTACCGGCGAACGCCAGCAAGCCGAACGCGCCAAGACAGCGGCCGATAAGACGATCACCGACAAGACCGCTGCGTACCGCGTCGCCGAAGACGTTCTGGCGAACCACGACCGCCCGCTGCACCGCCGCAAGCACGCCACCGAAATCGCAGACGCACGCCTCGACATCGAACGACTACCAGCAGACGTGAAGGCCGCCGAAAGTGAACTAGCCGTCGCGGTCGGCAAGCTCGAACGCCTCCGACAGGAAGACGCCCAAGCGAAAGCACACCTACGCCGACGCCCCGACCTCGAATCGAAGATCGACGCCATCGACGAGCGGCTGGACCACGACCTGCGAGTCCGAACGAGGATCACACGCCTCGAACCGTCGGACGCGATCGTCAACACCATCGGCGAACGACCAGCACCCGGCTCGGCCGCTCGGCAATGGGATGCTGCAGCCGGTCGACTCGCGCAACACCAAGCCGCCTTCGACATCACCGACGGCCTCGGCCGCCTACCCAAAGCACTCGAACGAAACGCGTACATCGCGAGCCGGGAGGATGTCGACGACCTGATCTCGGCTCTTGCCCAACCGACAGTCGGTCGGAGGATGCAGATCGAGTCGCAAGGCATCGAGCTGTGATGACTGCTCGTGTCTGCCCACCCATTGGGGCTGGACGAGGTGGTGTTGCGACATCCCCACCCTGGCTGAGTTAACCCAGGCGGGGCCGTCGATCCTTAGGCCTCCCGCAGGAATGATCGGGAGCGTTCGACAGTACGCCCCCTGACGTCTCGTATCGGGCCGAACCCGGCCGGGTTGGTGACGGGACTCGCTGTTCAGCTTTCTCCCTCGGGACCCGTCGGGGCGGTTCGCTCGATGACGTCTTGGAATCGGCTCATGTCCTCGTCCCATTCAGCCTCGACGTCGCTGTAGCGGTTCGGATTCTGCTTGTCCCAGGCTTGCAGTTGGGTCTCGATGAGGGGATCGAGCTGTCTGAGCAGATCCGGGTAGCTGTCGCACTGATTCACTGGATCGAACCCCGCAAGAACCGCGGCATCAATGGCCTGGAAGAGTTCGTCCGCGCCGGACCCGGTCGGGTACCCCGCTTGGTTTGCGCATGTCGCGAGGTCTGTGCGCAGCTGAATGATGCTGTCGTCGCGGCGAGCGACCATGCGAGCTTGCTCGTAGCGGTCTGCTTGGAGCTGCGTGGCAAGCGCCCCAGCACTGACTGTTCCGAAAATCGTGTCGTTTGCAGATCCGGTGCAGCTGTCCGGTCCGTCTCCGTCCACACCGAAGAGCGCGAGCCTGAATCCAGGTGTCTCGGTGAGTTGGTCGCTACGCCAGGCGTCCCATTCGTTGAACTCCACGAAGTCGGATCCATCGGTAGGGATGTCTTCAAGATTCGGGCTCGGACGGTAGTCAAATCCCTGTTCGGTCATGCACCGCTGGGTTGCCGTTTCGCGAGCCGTGTTCATCGATCGGAGGTAGCCGTCAGGCGGTTGGAGTGCTGTAGCCGGCGCGGGCGCTTCGGGTTGTGGCGAATCCGTGCTGGGCGTTGCCGGTTCCTGCTCCCTACTGTCGGCTTGCGCCGTGAGTGGAGAGACGACGGCAGCTGGGTCGGCATCACGTCTGGTCGCAACGGCCAGGCCGAGCCCACCGACCACGACGATCACCGCAGCCGCCGCCGCCAGAAGTCTTGACTGTCTCGTCCGAGCAGAGGGGCCCGCCACTTGAAGTTCCCTCAGAACGTCAGCGGATGGTGGAGCATTCTCACTCAGCTCGCTGAGATCTATCGATGGTGCATCAAGGTCGATCGATTGAGCGATCGCCCGTAGGCCCCTCGTGATGTCGTGGTCGTCAAGCATTCTGTACCTCCAGAAAGTCGCGGATGTTGGCGATGGCTCGACGCAGATGCTCGCTCACTGTGGACTCACTGATGTCGAGGTGTCGTGCAACTTCGCTCTTGCGCCACTCGAACCCGTGCACCAAGAGCACGACGGCGCGCTGCTGCTCTGAGAGACCGTCGATCGCCGCCGAGAGTCGCGGTTCGAAGTTCGCCGCCGGTGATGCTGCGGACTCGCTGCGGTCCAATGGGAGTTGGACGACTGCGTAGCGTCGTGTCGCGCTTTGCCCGACTCGGTAGAGATATCCGCTCGGGTTCTGCATGTCACGCACCCTGGGCCAGTGTTCCCAAGCCCAGCTCAGTGCGTCGACCGTTGCCGCTCGACCGGTTGAGGGTCCGTAGGTAGCGCAGAGTGCTCGCCGCAGTTTGGGTTCGGTATCAGCGAAGAAGCTCTCGAACGTCGCTCTGCTTTTGGCCATCACTCTATAAACCGCCGAGTGGGGAGATTCCGCGACATCCCGACCGGAATTGGGGCGGTGCCGGCAGCCGCGGCCGGCACCGCCAAATGAGGTCGAGGCTCAGTTCGCGACGCCCAGCGACTGAGCGATACCCCGAGCGGTCGACACGTAGATGTCCCGCTCGGCGACGAACTCGTCTACGACCAAGGCGTTCTGTTCCAACCAGTCCGACGATAGTTCAGCTAGAACAGCGTTGATCGTCGTCGTGAGGCCCGAAGAGGCTCTGCATTCAAAGTCTGCAACTGCGATTTTGGTCGCTTCAGGCGAGCGAGTCTCGAGCCCAACCGACTCTCGTGCCTCGCCCGGGTCGTTGAAGCCCTCGCCGTGGTCCGCCATGCAAGTCGACCATCTCTGCTCCGCCTCCGCGACTCGATCATTGAGCAGCGTCGCCTGGTGGATCTCGGAGTCGGCGGCCAGCAAGTTCAAGTTGTCTGCCACGGCGCGAGCACCATACTGACCGAGACGATCAGCACAAGGATGATTCTCTTCACATCTTGCTCCGTTTCTGTTAACGGCCATTCGCCCATCACAGCCGGTTCGGTGTCCAAGACGAACGTCTCGACATGGATATCGTACGGAAAAGCACGGACAGTGGCAAGCACATTCCGGAGAGCGTCCAAGGGGTCAGCGGACGTCCGTATCCAAGCTCTTCCATTTGGGTCCACCTTGGCTTGGTTCGCACACTGAGTCGAACGAGTCAACTACCGTCCAGCTCGTGGCCACCCACACTTCATCGCTGACCACGACGTCCAGGGTGGCCGACTACGCCCGAGCGACTGCGCCGCGGGTGCGCTCGAATCCCTCGGACACAACTCATTGGGACAGATGAGTGTTGATGCCATCGTCCAGCAGCTCGGAGTCGCGAAGGGAAGCTTCTACTCGCACTTCGATCGCAACGCTGATCTCGTCTTCGTGGAGGCCGAACGACTCTCCGAGGTAGATCAGCAGATCTCGCCCGTCGTTCTCTCGACCGCTCATGCCGGAATCAACCTGGAGCAGCCGGTCGCCGCTGCAGGCTTCGTCAGCCTCATCGATGTCCTTGCGGCACTCCCTTTCGGCGCACTCGCTGACTTTCCAAGACCCCGCCAGAATCCCGCGTGCCCTCAACGAAACTCGTGCGACATTGAACTTGTAGCGGCACCCGAGCGGTGTCGATGACGGCTCTAACGGCGCTTCGGGAGCGCCTCGGACGAGGAGACGTTTGCGTATCTCATCGGCTGAAGTAGGACTGGCCATCCAACATTCCATCCAAGTAGCTCGCCGACACAAGGCGGCATTGGTCATCGCCAGCCGGACTGACCGACGGACCAACTGCTGGTAGACGGCACTACTTGGCATCATGTGGGCGCCGGTACGCCGACTCATAACTGCCGGGGAACATGCTCAGGCTGTGAGCGTAGGGCGACCGCTGTGACTGCCGGCCACCCCTTGTTGTGGCCAGGGCTCTCGGTGATGCCGCGCTCACTGCGTTGGAGGGTCAGCCTGCGTCGCCCAGCAGCCTTCCGACGACATCGGCGGCCTGTTGATCGGCGCGCTGGGTTCGATGGGCGTAGATCTTCATCGTGGTGGTGCCGTCGGCGTGGCCCAGCCTCGCGGCCACGGTCGGTACGGGCACGCCAGCGTCGAGGAGTTGGGTTGCTTGGAAGTGGCGGAGGTCGTGTAGCCGAACGGACGCGCTCACTCCGGCGGCGACTCGCGTTGTTGCCCATCGCGCGTTTGCAGAGTCAGGACGCCAAGCGCGCTGCCCAGTCGGATCCATCGCGAAGATGTAGCCGGATCGACGCTGCGCATTGGACAGCCCGCACATTGCGCTCGAGTGCGTCGCTGCTGACCATCCGCAGTCAAGGGCCGCCAGCGTGTCCGGATCGAGCATGACAGTCCTGGCCGATCGTGACTTGGTGGGTGAATCTCCCCGCAGGCCCGGCAGCACGACGTAGCTGCGTGACACGTCGAGTGTTCCGGCTTCGAAGTCCACGTCGGACCAACGCAATCCGCACACTTCTGCACGTCGGGCTCCGGTTGCAACCATTACTCGGATGAACAGTCCGAACAGCGAATCGAGCGTGGTTGCTGATGCCATCAGCGCTCGCACATCGGCGATCGACGGGGGATGCTGCTCGCGCTGTGGCTGTGCAGGCGCAGATGCCAGCTTGGCCACGTTGCGCTGGACGAGCCCCCATCGTTCGGCTTGGTTCAGCGAAGCGCGCAAGATGGCGTGGATCTGGCGGATCGTCGCCGGCGCCAGGCCCCGCTTGCGCAGCTTTGTGTACAGCGCGTCGATCTCGAGTGTCGACAGCTTCGAGAGTCGGATGCCACCGAGCACTGGGACGATCTCACGGTCAACGTACTGCCGGTAGTGGTACAGCGTGGTCGCAGATCGGCCGAGTCCGGCGATGTGTTCAAGCCAACGATCGAGCAAATCAGAGACGGTTGGATCATCGAATGAAATCCGGCCATTGGCCACGGCGGACTCCAGTTCGACGAGCGCCGCCTTCGCCTCACGCTTCGACGTCGTCTTGATGTGGCGGATAACTCGGCGGTAGCGACCCGTTCCCGGATCGAGGCCAGCGGACACCGTGAGTTCCCATGAACCCGGCGTGCGCTCTCTCATCGTTCCCATATCAATCGTCCTTTCGCGGCAGATTCGCGGCTGGAAGACTTGTTCGAGCTGGTCAGAAGCACTTGCAAAGTGCCTCTGACCTGCTCTTTCTTGGTGCGCCCCCTGGGTTTCGAACCCAGAACCTGCGGATTAAGAGTCCGTTGCTCTGCCGTTGAGCTAGAGGCGCAGTGGCAGGCAGTGTAGGGGGAGCGGAGCGCGCCCCCTACCTGCTTGCCGTGGGGTGATCGACGGGGCTCGAACCCGCGACCCTCAGGATCACAACCTGATGCTCTGCCAGCTGAGCTACGACCACCATGAAGGCATGAAGTGTGCCACACGCGCCGCGAAATTCCACCATGAGTTTCGACCGTCCAGCAGGTCAGATCGTGTGTGCGTCGCCGTCCTGAGCGATCTGGTCACAACGGATTCCGTGGTGAGCTAGGCTTGCCAGAACGAAATCCGGAGGACATCAGTCATGAGCGCAACGGAAAGCATTTCCACGCGTGAACTTGCCGAACGGGCCAAGGCCATCACGCAGCGAGAGCTGCAGGTCTACATCGCC